>NZ_JRZZ01000024.1:47566-67169 GCF_002865965.1 Erwinia sp. B116 | reverse complement strand
GCCGCCAACGCGCTGGACCGCATCGCCCTCGGCCAGCGCGAGGCGGCCTCGCGGCTGGCAGCGGAGCGCGAACAGCTGCGCAACGCGCTGCTGGCGGCGCTGTCGCACGATCTGCGCACCCCGCTGACCGTGCTGTTCGGCCAGGCGGAGATCCTGACGCTGGATCTGGCCAGCGAAGGTTCGCCGTACGCGCCGCAGGCCAGCGCGCTGCGCGCCCAGGCGCTGAACACCGTGCGGCTGGTGAATAACCTGCTGGATATGGCGCGGCTGCAGTCCGGCGGCATCCTGCTGCAGCGCGAATGGATGGCGCTGGACGAGCTGATCGGCAGCGCCCTGCGCCAGCTGGCTCCGGCACCGGGCAGCGCCGACATCCTCCTCGATCTGCCGCCAGAGATGCTGCTGATTGAGGTGGACGGCCCGCTGATGGAGCGGGTGCTGGTCAACCTGCTGGAAAACGCGCTGAAGTATGCCGGAACAGGGGCGACGATCGGTATTCGCGCCACGCAGCCCGTGCCGCAGCAGCTGCAGCTGGAGGTGTGGGACAGCGGGCCGGGCATTGCCGACGGCCAGCAGCGGATGATTTTTGAAAAGTTCTCACGCGGGGATAAAGAGTCAGCGGTGCCGGGGGTCGGCCTGGGCTTAGCGATCTGCCAGGCGATCGTCACCCTGCACGACGGCGAGGTCCGCACGGAGAACCGGCCAGAGGGCGGGGCGCGGTTTCTCATTACTCTGCCGCTGAGCGAACCGCCGGCGATTGCGGATTATGCGTAGCAGTACGCAGGATGGAAATTTCGGCCTGAAACAGGATTGTCACCGGCGGGAGGAGTGAGTAAATAGTGATACGCAATCCACGGAGCAGGAGCTTATTGTGCATCACTGGGAATGGCATGATTTTACCGACCGTACTGAGTCTGAGGTGGTTGATGAGTTCGATCCTCATGCATCAGTAAGCAGCACCGCAACCGGCGAATACATCTCTCGTGATTTCTGGGTTGGCAGTTCCGGGGAGGGATTTCGCTATACCCTCGGTCTGCTGCGTATTACCGGTCAGTCGCTGCTGGACGGGATAACGGGTGGCCCGATTCTTTATCATGGAAGAAAGCTGGTCGTTTCCGGGAGCGGCGGGTGGGTTGTGAGTTTTAACCTGTCAGGAGCGGGCCAGGAATTCAGGCGCGTTCAGCTGACGCAGCGTGCCAGAAAAGACCTGTTCGCGGCGATTTCCTGCGCAGTTTATGACCATTACAACGTGACCAAGGCAGGACTATACTGCTGGTATGCTGCGCGCCCTGAATTGGTCAAACTTTATGACAGAGCGCTGGGTTGCAGGAAACAGCCAGAAAGCAGACAAAAATTTATTCCGGGAATAGTCACGCTGAACCAGACAGGCCAGGTAAGGAGAGGATATGCCATTATCACCAGATACTACTGACACGATAGATATGGAAGCGTTTTGTGCCTGGCTGGATCGCCGGCTGAAACACGCAGCCGAAGTCACGGCAAAAGAAAAACTCGCGTCAGGTGAATACGTGATGTTTAAAGGCAGACCGGTACCGGCCTCTCTGCTTGCCGAAGAAGCTGCAATAAAGAGAGCCCGGCAGAGAAGAAAGGCTGCGGGATAAACTTACAGAAGTTGCCAGCTGCAGTGAGCTAAACCCGTTCTGCGCCCATCTCCAGTACTTCGGCAATATACTCCCCGGCCCGTCTCGCGCCCTGCGCCGAAATGGTATGCCCGACCCCCGGCTCAAACTGGCTGCTGACCTGTACGCCCAGCGCGCTCAGCTTATCAACCGCCGCTTCACTTTCCGCCTGCGGGATCACCCCGTCCGCGCTGCCGTGGATCAGCAGTACCGGCGTTGTTAACGGCGGCGTATGCGGCAGCGGTGAGGAGAGCCGTCCGGAGAAGGCAACGATACCACCGACCGGCCAGCGGCCGCTGACCAGCGCGTCGAGCGCCATAATCGATCCCTGTGAGAAACCAACCAGCACCACGCGATCGAGACGATCCTGCATCTGATGCTGTTCGAGGATCGCCGCGATCGTCGCGTCAAACGCCTCGCGGGCGGCGGCGACCCGCGCCGGACGGTTTTCCGGCGTGACCCCCGCCAGGCTGAACCACTGCCAGCCCGCGCCGTGCTCAAAATGGTGGGGCGCATCGGGGCTGGCGAAGCGCAGCCCCGGCAGCGTCTGCGCCCAGTGCGCGCCAAGCCCGGCGAGATCGTCGCCGCTGCTGCCCACGCCGTGCAGCAAAATCACTAATCCGTCTGTCATTATCCTGTTCCTTAAGTCATAAATCGTCAGCCAGTCAGCCAGTCAGCCAGTCAGCCAGTCAGCCAGTCAGCCAGTCAGCCTGGCACGGCCGAAAGAGGCCAGCAGTGGGGCGCGGCTGTTAAAGAAACACCTTTATCACCAGCCGGTCACTGGCTCCCGACACCCTTGCTACCGTCATAAACTGACGTCTTAAGCCACGTTAATCCTGAAAGCCGTAAGCGCGCATATCCGGTCCCACCGGCACGATGCCGTTGGGGTTCAGCGCTTTGATCGAGTAGTAGCCCGCCTTGATATGGGCGATGCTCACCGTCTCACGCACGCCGGGCAGTTCCAGCATCCGCAGCAGATAGCCGTTCAGCGCCGGGAAGTCGCGCAGCTGGCGCTGGTTGCACTTAAACAGACCGTGGTAGGCGGCGTCAAAGCGAATCAGCGTGACAAACAGGCGGATATCGGCTTCTGTTAGCGCGTTGCCGAACAGCCACGGGCCGCCGTCGGTCAGCCGTGTTTCCAGCTCATCAAGCATAGCGAACACGTCATGATATGCCTCGCGGTAGCTTTCAGCCGTGGTGGCAAAACCGGCGCGGTATACGCCGTTATTCAGCCGTGGGTAGACCTGCGCGTTCAGCGCGTCAATCTGCCCGCGCAGCGCGGCCGGGTAGAGATCGAGGCTGTTATCAGCCAGGGTACCGAAGCCGCTGTTGAGCATACGCACGATATCCGCTGACTCGTTGCTGACGATGGTGCCGGTTTTTTTATCCCACAGCACCGGCACGGTGGCGCGGCCGGTAAAGCCGCCGTCGGCGCGCGTATAGAGCTGGTGCAGGTACTCTGCGCCGTTCAGCGTATCGCGGTCCGCGCCGGGGAAGTCGCCAAAGTGCCAGCCTTCGTCGGTCAGCTGCGGCTCCACCACCGAGACGCTAATCAGCGGCTCCAGCCCCTTCAGCTTGCGGGCAATCAGCGTGCGTGAGGCCCACGGGCAGATCAGCGCGACATACAGGTGATAACGATCCGCTTCGGCGATAAAACCGCCGTCTCCGGTCGGGCCGGGTGCGCCGTCCGGCGTTACCCAGTGGCGGAAGCTGGAGATCTGGCGGACAAAGCCGCCCTGTTCATCGGTGGCCTGCACCGGGTGCCATTCGGCGGTCCACTTACCGTTAACCAGCATAGGGGCTCCTTACAGGCGTTTTGCGGCGGGCAGCGAGGCTTTCAGCGCGTATTTACCGTCGCCAGTCGGCGCGGCCAGGGGAGCGGTACGGTTATCAGTCATGTGATGTCGCCTGTGCAGAGGAAGTCGGAAGTTGATAAGGCAGACTGTACACGGATCCCACAGGGTTGATTATCCGCCCGGAATGGCAAACATTCCTTCCGGAATGGAAGGAATAAGCCGGTGCGCTCCTTTTCTGACGAAGGGTGGTGCCGGACATCCGTTGCCGCCCCGGCCCGCTTCGGGCGGCCGTAGAGAAAATCTGCCCGTGGCAGCTCTGCTCTGGCCTGGACTGGCTGAATGGCGCTGCCGGGCCTCCGTTACCAGCCCCGATCCCACTCCGGCTGCCCGGCAAAATGGCTGACCAGAAAGTCGATCAGCGCCCGCACTTTGTGGGCGAGGTGGCGTGCCGGCGGGTAGACGGCATACAGACCGAGCGGAGGCACTTCATGCGCTGCCAGCACGGTACGGATCGTGCCGCTGCGCAGCGCCGGGGCAGCGATAAAGGTGGGTAGCAGGGCGATGCCCAGCCCGCTTTTCGCCGCTGTCAGGCTGGCTTCGGCGCTGGAAAAGTGCAGGCGACCCCGTACCGGCTGGCTGATCGGTTCGCCGCCGACGCTGAATGTCCAGTTGTTCGGATCGCGAAAGTTGGTGTCGATAATGCAGTGGTGATCGGCCAGCTGCTGGCAGCTGAGCGGGGTGCCGTACTGGCGCAGATAGTCGTCGCTGGCGGCGGTGACCACACGGATATCACTGAGGCGGCGGGCAATCAGGCTACTGTCGCTGAGTTTGCCAATGCGGATCGCGACATCGAAGCCTTCATCCACGATATTGACCAGCCGGTCGGAGAAACTGACATCCAGTGCGATCTCCGGGAACTCGCGGGCAAAGGCGATCAGCGCAGGGGCCAGCGGACCGCTGCCGAACGAGACCGGCGCGCTGATCTTCAGCCGTCCCGACGGGCGGCCCGCCGCCAGCCGCACCGAGGCATCGAGCGCGTCCCACTCGTCGAGCAGATTTTTCACCTGTTCAAAATAGGCCTGGCCAACCTCGGTGGCCGCCAGCGCCCGGGTGCTGCGCTTCAGCAGCTGCACCCCCAGCTCGCGCTCCAGTTTAGAGACCAGCTTCGAGGCCTGGCCGCTGCTGGTGCCCAGCCGGGCGGCGGCGGCGGCAAAGCTGCCCAGCTCCAGCACCGCCACAAACATGCGATCGCACTCCAGTCGTTCCACCCCTTGCCCCCGTGCCGCGTTAATGTCCGGCTATTAAAGCAGTTCCTGGCGGCAGGCGGCAGCAAAACCTGACACCGGCGGCAGCACTTTTCATCAACAACCGCACCAGGTGACGGCTGTCTTAAACCGCGATCGACTAAGATGGAGGTTTCCCGCCGGATAAGTGAGCCTGCCTTATGCTGTTCAGCCGTATTGAAAGGATGATCGATGTGTTTCGCCCCGCCCCGGACGCCACGCCGCCGGACGGCGTCTGGCGTTTTTATCTCTACTATCTGCGCCAGGTGTGGCCGGGCTTTGCCGTGCTGCTGGTGATCGGCCTGATCGCCTCGCTGATTGAGGTGGCGCTGTTTCGCTACCTCAGCCGGATTATCGACCTGGTAAACGCCGGCGGCGCGGCCAGTTTCTTTCGCGATCACAGCGGTGAGCTGCTGTGGATGGCGGCGGTGGCGATGCTGCTGCGGCCGCTGTTTATCGGCCTGCACGACCTGCTGGTGCACCAGACTATTAACCCCGGCATGACCAATATGATCCGCTGGCAGAACCACAGCTACGTGCTGCGGCAGAGCGTCAGCTTTTTCCAGAACGACTTTGCCGGGCGCATCGCCCAGCGCATTATGCAGACCGGCAGCGCGCTGCGCGACTCGGCGGTGCAGGCGGTGGACGCGCTGTGGCACGTGCTGATCTACGCGGTGACCACGCTGGTGCTGTTTGCCGAGGCCGACTGGCGGCTGGCGATGCCGCTGGTGGTGTGGATCGCAGGCTACGTGCTGTGCCTGCGCTACTTTGTGCCGCGCATCAAGGCGCGCTCGGTGGCCTCGTCCGACTCCCGTTCGCGGCTGATGGGCAACGTGGTCGATGGCTACACCAATATCACCACCCTCAAGCTGTTCGCCCACGGCGACCTGGAAAGCCGTTACGCCCGCGAGGCGATCGACGACCTGACCGAAAAAACCCGTCATCAGGGGCGCATGGTGACCGGCATGGACGTGGTAGTGACCACGCTGAACGGCCTGCTGATGGTCAGCACCACCGGGCTGGCGCTGTGGCTGTGGAGCCAGTCGCTGATCAGCGTCGGTGCCATTGCGCTGGCCACCGGGCTGGTTATTCGCATCGTCAATATGTCCGGCTGGATCATGTGGGTGGTTAACGGCATCTTTGAAAATATCGGCATGGTGCAGGACGGGCTGAAGACCATCGCGCAGCCGGTCAGCGTGCAGGATACGCCGCAGTCCGCTGCGCTGCGCGTGCCGCGCGGTGAAATTCACTTCGACGCCATCCGCTTTAACTACGGTGGCGAGCGCCGGGTGATCGACGGCCTGCAGCTGACCATCCGCCCCGGTGAGAAGATCGGCCTGATTGGCCCGTCCGGCGCCGGTAAATCGACGCTGGTCAACCTGCTGCTAAGGCTGTATGACCTCAACGGCGGGCGCATTCTGATCGACGGCCAGGACATTGCCGACGTCAGCCAGCAGAGCCTGCGCGCGCAGATTGGTATGATCACCCAGGACACCTCGCTGCTGCACCGCTCCATCCGCGATAACCTGCTCTACGGCCGCCCGGACGCCAGCGAAGCCGAACTGACGCGCGCTATTCATCAGGCGAAGGCCGACGAGTTTATCCCGCTGCTGGCCGATCCGCAGGGGCGCAGCGGGCTGGATGCCCACGTCGGCGAACGCGGCGTCAAGCTTTCCGGCGGCCAGCGCCAGCGCATCGCTATCGCCCGCGTGCTGCTGAAGGATGCGCCGATCCTGATTATGGATGAGGCCACCTCGGCGCTGGATTCGGAAGTGGAGGCGGCGATCCAGGAGAGCCTGGAGACGCTGATGGGCGATAAAACGGTGATCGCCATCGCCCACCGGCTGTCGACCATTGCGCGGATGGACCGGCTGGTGGTGCTGGAACAGGGGCGCATCGTCGAGATTGGCAGCCACGCGGAACTGCTGGCGCAGGGCGGGCTATATGCGCGGCTGTGGCAGCACCAGACGGGTGGGTTTGTTGGCGAGCAGTAAGCCACCGCCAGCGGGATTAAGGGCGCGCCCGTAAGGCGCCCCGGACAGGGCGTTAATGGCGGTCCGCTGCCGTTATCCGGCGACAGCGGGCAGAGGCCTGGGTTTCCCGCCTGCGGCACCGGTGGCTGCCTGCCGTACACAGGGGCCGGCAGCAGGTCGTTACTCGTGGGTCTGTCGGTAAGGCAGCGCTTCCCGCGCCTCTTCTGCCCAGGCGCGCACGCCGTCACGCTCCTGCTGCAGAAAGTCCGCCACCGCATCCTGCAGGCCGGGGTGACGCAGCAGGTGCCAGGAGTCGGTAAGCACCGGCTCAAAGCCGCGGATCAGCTTGTGTTCGCCCTGGGCTCCGGCGTCAAAGCGCTGCAGCCCGTGGGCAATCGCGTACTCCATTCCCTGATAGAAACAGGTTTCAAAGTGCAGGTGGTTAAACTCCGCCAGGCAGCCCCAGTAGCGGCCGTAGAAGGTCTGGCCGTCGACCAGGCTGAAGGCCATCGCCACCGGCTGCCCGTCCTGGCGGGCCATCACCACGCGGATCGCGGCGGGCATCCGCTCCGCCAGCAGGCTGAAGAAGGCGCGGGTCAGGTAGGGCTGACGGCCGCGCACCCGGTAGGTGCTGGCGTAGCAGGCGTAAACGAAGTCCCACTGCGCCTCATTCAGCTCATGGCCCTGATACCAGTCAAAGCTGAAGCCCTGTTTTGCCACTCCTTCACGCTCCTTGCGCAGCTGCTTGCGCTTGCGCGAGGTCAGCGTATCAAGAAAGTCCTGAAAATCGCGGTAGCCGCGGTTGTGCCAGTGATACTGACAGCCGAGGCGCGGCAGCCAGCGCGGGTCTGCTGCCAGCTCTGCGGCCAGCCGGGCATCGCTGAAGTTGATATGGCCGCTGTACAGCTGCTGCTGTGCCAGAAAACCGGGCAGCGCCTGTAACAGCCGCCCGCCCGCCGCCGCATCCCCTACCAGCCGCGCGCCGCTCACCGGGCTGAGCGGCACCGCAGACAGCCATTTCGGGTAATAGGGGATGCCCGCCCGCTGGCAGGCGTCGGCCCACGCGTGATCGAAAACGTATTCGCCCATCGAGTGGCTTTTTATATAGCCGGGCAGCGCCGCCAGCGGGCGACCCTCCTCGATCCACAGCAGATGCTGCGGCTGCCAGCCGGTGGCGGCGCTGACCGAGCCGCTCTCTTCCAGGCTGGATAAAAAGGCGTGGCGCATAAAGGGCTGATCGTCGGGCAGCAGGGCGTCCCACTGACTGGCCGGGAGATCGGCCAGCTGCGTCAGAAGGGTTAGCGACATCGGTGAACTCCGGGTTGGCGGCAGCAGAGCCCCTACGTTGACCGCTTTTGTCGCCGCGATCAATGCTTCTGTGTATTTCTGGTGGCTCGCACTGAATCATTACTCATTCTCATTATCATTTGTGTTTGCTATCCTTGCTGCCCTTACCTGCGCGGTGCTTCGCGCGACGTTTTCCGGTCTCAGAGGTGATGTATGGCAGCAGTACAGGCGTATCGCTTATTTAACGTGGTTCTGGCGCGTAAACGGGAACTCTCTCCGTCGATGCTCTGCTGTACGTTCAGCGGTGAAGAGTTACGGCAGATAAAAATCGACGCGCCGGACCAGCGTATTAAGCTGCTGCTGCCGTCGCTGAGCGGCAAACCCTCCCGGCTGATTAACGAAGAGGTGCACTGGTGGGAGCGGGTCTGCGCCATGCCGACGGAAGATCGCCCGATCCTGCGCACCTACACCCTGCGCAACGTTAACGCCGAAGCCGGTGAGATCGACGTGGAGTTCGTGATGCACGGCACCGAAGGCCCGGCCTCTGCCTGGGCGCTGGGCGCACAACCGGGCGACAGCTTGCAAATCGCCGCGCCAAACCGCGCCCACGAGGCCGACAGCGGCGGCTATGAGTGGGCACCGCACCCGCAGGTGCAGCAGGCGCTGGTGGTGGCGGATGAAACCGCCTTACCGGCCGCCAAAGCGATTATCGAACAGCTGGCAGGCTGGCCGCAGCCGCCGCAGGTGCAGCTGTTTGTTGAGATGCCGGCGCGCGGTGACTGGCTGGATCTCAGCGAGTACCCGTTCGTTGAGGCCCACTGGCTGGCACGCGAGCACGGCGAGCTGCGCTACGGTGAAGCGCTGCTGGCGGCGGTGAAAGAGCACGTCAGGCTGCCGGAGCAGGCGCAGGTGTGCCAGGACGTGCATGAAGAGGGCGAAGGCGAACTGCTGTGGGATCGCGCAGCCAGCGATAACCGCCTCTTCCACGGCTGGGTGGCCGCCGAATCCAGCGCGGTGAAGCATCTGCGCCGCTACCTGATCGGTGAGCGCGGGCTGGCGCAGGAGACCATCAGCTTTATGGCCTACTGGAGCCAGGGGCCGCGCCGTAAGTAACGTTGCTGCGATCCATAATCAGCGGGCAGGCGGTCTTTAACGTATTGTAGAACCAGCTTTTGGCGGTGATGTCGCCAATTTCGGTATGGCCGTACAGGCACACTTCCAGGTTAGGAACCTGGAACGGCAGCTCGACGATGCGGCCGTTGCCGCGTGCGGCGTAGATCGCCGCCGCGCTGGAGGGCAGCGTCGCCAGCAGATGGCTGGCGGCGATCAGCTCGCCCAGCGCCGCAAAGTGCGGCACCTCCAGCGCGATATTCCGTTCCACGCCATACTCCCTGATCCGCTCTTCCACCAACTGATGGCCGCTGATGGCCGACACCAGAATATGCTGCTCGGCCAGATACTGCTCCAGCGTCATCTCGCCGCCGATGCGCGGATGGCGGCAGTTCAGCAGGCAGACGTAGCGCTCATCCATAATCCGGTCACGCTGTGCCAGGGTAATGTTCTCGTTGCGGCTGCACAGCGCCGCGTCGACCTTGCCGGTCAGCAGCCACTCGTTCAGCTTCTGCATCTCAATCGGTATTACCTCCAGCCGCACGTTTGGTGCCACCTCACGCAGGTGTTTCACCAGCCGCGGCAGCAGCAGCAGCTCGCCGAGGTCGGAGAGGGCGAGGCGGAATTTGTGAGAGGATGTTTCCGGAGAGAAGCTGCGGGTTTCGGCCACCGCCTTTTCAATGCCGCTCAGCGCCCCCTTAAAGACCCGGTAAAGCTGGCTGGCGGTGGAGGTGGGCAGCATGCCTTTACGGCTGCGCTTAAACAGCTCATTTCCGGTCTCAGCCCGCAGCCGTGCCAGCGCGTAGCTGGCCGAGGGCTGGGTGATAAACAGGCGGTCGGCGGCGGCGCTGACGCTCTGCGTTTCATAAATGGCGATAAATACCCGCACCAGGTTCAGATCCATATTGGCAGACATATAGCCCCTGTCTATTGTTACAGATTTATTTTATCTATTTGAACTATTTTAAGCGCGGGCATACCATGCCTTCCATAAATTTTTGATATGTTCTGCAATTTTTTTCATATCCCAATAAATTCAATAAAATCATAACAATAATCATCCTTTCTTTTAGGTTTGGAGTGGGGCGGCCAACGCCCGTCATCGCGGAGAGTCAACAATGAAGAATGAAATCGTGGACGTGATCGTCGACTGGATCGATCAGCATTTAGAGGAAGGTCTGAACATTGAGGCGGTGGCGGCGAAGTCCGGCTACTCGAAATGGCACCTGCAGCGCGCGTTTAAAGAGCAGCGCGGTATTACCCTGGCGACCTTTATTCGCAGCCGCCGCCTTGAGCAGGCCGCGCAGTGCCTGATCGATTCGACCAAAAGTATTATGACCATCTCGATGGATCTCGGTTTCTCATCCCAGCAGTGCTTCCAGCGGGTGTTTAAAAAGCATTTCAATATCACCCCGCGCGACTACCGTATTCAGCACCGTCAGTATCACTGAGGCCGGAGGCCGTTATGCCAAAGATCGCCCAATTCGCCCTACTGCTCACCACGCTATGCGGCACCAGCGTTGCGCAAAACGTGCAGGCCGCCGTCAGCCCGGCGCATCCTGTCAGCCAGACGGCAACAGATGAACGCAGCAGCAGCCCGTGGGGCTACGAGCAGCAGCGGCAGAAGGCGATGCGCCAGGTGAATCATGTGCTGCCGTTGGAGCAGGAACCGCAGGGGAAAGCGATCGGAAAGTGACGGGTACATGGGGCTGGGCTGAGCGCAGTTAGAATGGCAGATGTCGGGTAACCGTCACCGCCTGAGCGGCAGCAATCAAACTTCCATTCTGAACGCCTGTGTTGAAGACCGTTAAATTCTGCCCCGCCATCCCGCACCTTCTGCAAAAGTTCATCGGCGATCGGTTATAATGCGCGCCTGTTTAACTGTGAACTGGATGCTATGGAACGTTTCGTCGAAAATCTCATTTACTCCTCGCGCTGGCTGCTGGCGCCGATCTACCTTGGGTTGTCGATCGGGCTGCTGGCGCTGGCCATTAAGTTTTTCCAGGAGGTTTTCCATCTGCTGCCGAACGTGTTGAGCATTGCGGAAAACGATCTGGTGCTGGTGCTGCTTTCGATGATCGATCTGACGCTGGTCGGCGGGCTGCTGGTGATGGTGATGCTTTCCGGCTACGAGAACTTCGTCTCCAAGCTGGATATCGCCGAGCATAAGGAGAAGCTCAGCTGGCTGGGCAAAATGGACTCCGGCTCGCTGAAAAACAAGGTGGCCGCCTCGATCGTCGCCATCTCGTCGATTCACCTGCTGCGGGTGTTTATGGACGCGCGCAATATTCCGGATAACAAGCTACTGTGGTACGTGATTATTCACCTGACCTTTGTGCTGTCGGCGTTTGTGATGGGCTGGCTGGACAGCCTGTCGAAGAAAGATAAAACGCCGCTCAACTAAGGTGGCAGCAGACAAAACGGGGAGCTGATTTCAGCTCCCCGTTTGCATTTCCCGCCAGAAAGCCGCGCGCCGGGCCGGACTTAACCGCAGAAGGTGCCGGCGCTCAGATCATAGCTTTTCAGTCTGTTATACCGCCCGACGCGGGCATCACCGACATCAGGCCGCCGCCGCTGACCGCCACACCCGGCCCGAATCCCCCTGCCCGGGTTATCTGCAACATTCGCATTGCCCACCGTCCGGAGTGTCCATTTTATAGACATGTTAAGTTGACATGTTCTTTTTATGTTCATTTTTCGAGCGCAAGAGGCGGTAAGAGCGGCGGCCTGCGGGGATCTGCCGCCTGGCACAGCCTTTGCTATGTCATCAGTACGACGATTTATCCCGCGGCAGGCGATCGCTAAGCGCCGGCAACGGGTAATGAAGAGTTGGGGGTATTGCGTCAGAAGGCCGGGCATCTGAGGGCAGCGGTAGTGCCCGGTCTGAACAGCGCATTTTCAGCAGTAAATCTCAGTGCGGTCAGCCCTGGCCGCTTTTTTACAACGCCTTACCGGCCGTTATCTGCAGGCCATTTTCCTATTATCACCTTATAAAATAATAACTTACCTATACCTACAGGATTAACGCGATGAACACAAAAAAAGCCGGACTGTTAATTTTAGCGCTGTCGCTGGCGCCCGCTACCCAGGCGAAAGATCTGCGCGTTGGCGTGGCGCTGGCCAACTTTGACCTTAACTTTATCTCCATTCTGCGCACGCAGATGGCGGAGGAGATGAAAAAAGAGCAGATTCAGGGGCAGTTTGAAGACGCCAAGGGCGACGTGGCGGTTCAGGTGCAGCAGGTGGAGAACTTTATTAACCAGGGCGTCGATGCGATTATCCTTAACCCGGTGGATACCCAGGGCGTGAAGCGCATGATGGATGCGGCCAGCAAAGCCAGTATCCCGCTGATTTTCGTCAACCGTAAGCCGGAAGTGGAGCTGACCGGCAAAATGGGCTATGTCGGTTCAGATTCACTGCTCGGCGGGCGCATGGAGATGGAAGCGCTGGCCAAACGCATGAACTACAAAGGCAACGTGGCGATCCTGATGGGCGCGCTGTCGGCGGAAGAGGCGCGCCAGCGCACCAAAGCCACCGAAGAGGTGATCGCCAAATATAAGGATATGAAGGTGGTCGAGAAGCAGTCCGCCCAGTGGATGCGTAATGAAGCGGTCGATGTGACCTCCGGCTGGCTGCTCTCCGGCAATAAGATCGACGCGATTGCCGCCAACAACGATGAGATGGCAATCGGCGCGATTATGGCGCTCAACCAGAGCGGCAGAAAAGACGTGCTGGTGGCCGGCATCGACGGCACCCCGGACGCGCTGCAGTTTATTAAAAACGGCCGGCTGGCGCTGACCGTCTTCCAGGACGCGGCCGGGCAGGGCAGAGGCGCGGTGACCATGGTGAAACAGGTGATCGACGGCACCAGTAAAGATCGCTTTATGTGGATCCCCTATCAGGTGATCACCAAAGAGAACGTTGCGCAGTACGCGACGCAAAACGCGAAGTAATTGCCCCGCGGGCCCTGCGATCGGGGCCCGCAGCCCTTCTGCCTCTGCCCGCCGCCGCCGACTTTTTCTCCGCTCAGGCTACCCGCCCTCCATTCCGCTAGTCTGTTGTGCATTTTCTTCAAATTTATTTTGCTAAGGCATAATAAAACTGTGACTCCTGTAGCATTTCTCTGGCAATGTGCATACTATTTCGCCGCTGAGATCCGCCGCCCAGGCGCTCAGTAACCAGATTCTGCCTACTCCTGAGAAACCGGACATGATCCATGATTAGCCGCCGCCGCCTGTTAATGGGCTCCGGCGCATTTTTGCTGGCAATGAGCACCGACAATCTGTTTGCACGGCAGGACTTTTTCCCGCTGTGGCCGGACGAACCTCCCGGCGGTGGTGGGCCAAGCGGCGCGCTGCGTATTTCATCTAACGGTTCCTGGTCGAATATTGTCAGCCCCGGTATCCAGCGCTTTCTGCCTGAGCAGCCTAACGGTAAAGCGGTGCTGATCGCCGCCGGTGGCGGCTACCGCTGGATCGGCATGGGTCGCGAAGGCTGGCCGGTGGCGCGCTGGCTGAACAGCAAAGGCTACACGGCTTACGTGCTCAGTTACCGGCTGCCGGGGGAGCACTGGCAGGATGGCAACCGCGTGGCGCTGCAGGACGCCCAGCGGGCGATTCGTCTGGTGCGCTCGATGGAGAACAGCGTGCATCTGCTGGGCTTTTCGGCGGGTGGGCACCTGCTGGGGATGGCGGCGGCGCGGCCGGATTTTGCCACCTACGCGCCGCAGGATAGCATCGACGAGATCGTGCCAAAGGCCGACAGCGTGGGGCTAATCTACCCGGTGATCACCCTGGAACCACCCTATACCCACACCAATACCCACCTGATGATGGTCGGTAATCATCCCACGGCGGCAGAAGAGGCCAGCTGGTCGGTACAAAACTACGTGACCCGCGCCTATCCGCCGCTGTTTATCGCCCAGGCGGAAGATGACCCGACCTCAGACCCGGAAAACAGCGTGATCATGACCGAGACCTGTCGCCGCGTCGGCGTGCCGGTGCAGCAGATCCAGCTGTCGCGCGGCGGCCACGGCTTCGGCCTTGGCAAAGCCGGCACCCCGGCGGCGATCTGGGATGAAGCCTATGCGGTGTGGCTGGCGGCACGGTAGCTGGCGGTTAACTCGTCTGTGAGAATCTGCGAGGGGGGGACCGCAGCGGAAGATTAAAATTCGTACGCAGATGATTAATTTTTGTATGCTATTACCCTTGTCATGACACGTGTTCACTGCAGGGGTAATTATGTCCACATCATCCGCAACTCAGAAAAAAACCGTTAGCGTGACGCTCGATCCCGCCCTCTATGATGAGGCCCGCCGGGCAGGCATTAATCTCTCTGCCACCCTGGCAACTGCTTTACTCAGTGAGCTGCGCGCCACGGCTGCCAGACGCTGGCAGCAGGAAAATCAGCAGGGACTAGATGAACTCAACCGGATTACCGAAGAGAATGGTCTGTTGTCCGATCGCTACCGGGCCTTTTAATCATGCAGTACCGGGTCTATCGTAACCAGTCTGGATCGCAAAGCCACCCCTGGCTGCTTGACGTACAGAGCGACATTATCGGCCAGCTGAATACCCGCCTGGTCATACCGCTTTTCCCCCGCGATCGCTTTAAGGGAACTCAGCCAGTGAGGCTGTGCCCGGTCGTGAAGATAGAAGGGAAAGAGTATCTGGTTATGACGCATCAGATGGCCAGCGTGCTCAGCAGTATGCTGGGTGAAGAGATCACCATTCTGGCTGCGCAGCGCGATGAGATCAAAGCCGCGATTGATTTTCTTCTGGACGGATTTTAAGCAATAAAAAAGCCGGTAACAGAGTTACCGGCTTTTTCAGGCGTAGCAGCAGGGCGATTACGCCAGCAGCTCATTCCCGGTCAGCTCAACCAGATCCAGCAGCTTAATGATGTCCTGCAGGGTCACGGTTGGGTTGAGCAGCGTCACCTTCAGACAGGTGATGCCGTTGGCTTCCGTCACGCCGACGTTGGCGCGGCCGGATTCCAGCAGCTTGTCACCGATCTTCTGGTTCAGCAGCGCGATATCCGCGTCGCTGGCGTTCGCCAGTGCCGCAGGACGGAAGCGGAACAGCACGCTGGCCAGCTGCGGCTTCATCACCAGCTCCAGCTCCGGCTGCTCAGTGACGTAGCCCGCCACCTGCTGTGCCAGGGTAACGCCGTGATCGATGATCGCCGCGTACTGCTGCTGACCCAGCGCTTCCAGGCCCATCCACAGCTTCAGTGCGTCGAAGCGGCGGGTGGTCTGCAGCGATTTGGAGACCAGGTTCGGTACGCCGGCTGCTTCGTCGAACTCAGAGTTCAGGTAAGCCGCCTGGTAGCGCATCAGCTCGTAGTGGCGCGCTTCCTTCAGCAGGAAGGCACCGCAGCTGATGGTCTGGAAGTACTGCTTGTGGAAGTCCAGGGTAATGGAATCCACCAGCTCGATGCCGTCCAGGTAGTGACGATACTGCTCAGACATCAGCAGCGCGCCGCCCCAGGCCGCATCAACGTGTACCCAGATCTGCTGTTCAGCCGCAAGCTGAGCAATTTCACGCAGCGGGTCGATCGCACCGGCGTCGGTGGTACCGGCGGTGGCGACGATCGCCAGGATCTGCTCGCCGTTGGCCTGCGCCTGCGCCACTTTCTCACGCAGATCGTTGATGTCCATCCGCGCGAATTCGTCGGTTTTCACCAGGGTCACGGACTGATAGCCGAGGCCCATCAGCGCCATGTTTTTCTGCACCGAGAAGTGGGCGTTTTCCGAGCACAGCACCTTAATCTTACGCAGATCGCCGGTCAGGCCATGCTGCTGGATCGAGTGCCCCTGGCGGGCGAAGAAGGCGTCACGCGCCAGCATCAGGCCCATCAGGTTGCTCTGGGTGCCGCCGCTGGTGAACACGCCGGCATCGCCGGCCTGGTAACCGACGCGGGTGCGCAGCCACTCAATCAGCTTCACTTCCATAATGGTGGCTGACGGGCTCTGGTCCCATGAGTCCATGCTCTGGTTGGTGGCGTTGATCAACACTTCCGCGGCCTGGCTGATCACCAGGCTCGGGCAGTGCAGGTGCGCCACGCACTGCGGGTGGTGCACCGACAGGCTGTCCTTCAGGAAGTACTCAATCGCGCGCTCGATAGCGGCCTGGTTACCCAGGCCCTGAGCGTTAAAATCAAGCTGAATGCGCTCGCGCAGCTCGGCAACAGATTTACCCTGATACATCTCAGGCTGCTGCAGCCACTGCACCACGGCCGCGCTGGTCTGGGCAATCGCCTGCTGGTAGGCCTCGGTGCTCTCGGCGGAGGCCGCCAGAATTGGATTTGTCCGGGACATCAACTTCACTCCACTCAGACTGGTTTTACACCAGCGGCTAACATCGCCTGTTCAAATTTATCCAGGAACACGCCCAGGTCTTCTTTGCTGATCAGCAGGGATGGCAACAGGCGCAGTACCGCACCGTGACGACCACCACGCTCCAGAATCAGACCGTTTTCGAAGCATTTTTTCTGAATCAGCGCAGACAGATCGCCGTCCGCCGGGTAGCAACCCAGCTGATCCTGTGCTTCCTGCGGCTTAACGAACTCAATGCCGAGCATCAGGCCCAGACCGCGCACGTGGCCGATCGCCGGGTAGCGCTTCTGCAGCTCGCCCAGTTTGCCCTTCAGCCATTCGCCTTTCTCGGCAACGCTGTCAGCAATATTGTGCTCTTTCAGCAGCTTCAGCGTGGTCAGGCCGGTGGCCATCGCCAGCTGGTTGCCACGGAAGGTGCCGGTGTGGTGGCCAGGTGACCAGGCGTCGAACTGCTTCTTAATACCCAGCACGGCCAGCGGCAGACCGCCACCAACGGCTTTTGACATCACGATGATGTCCGGCTGAATGCCGGCGTGTTCAAAGGCGAAGAACTTACCGGTACGGGCAAAGCCCGCCTGCACTTCGTCGATGATCAGCAGAATGCCGTGCTCTTCGGTCACCTTACGGATGCGCTGCAGCCACTCGGCCGGCGCCGGGTTCACGCCGCCTTCACCCTGAACGGCTTCCAGAATCACCGCCGCAGGTTTGCGCACGCCGCTCTCAACGTCGTTGATCAGGTTTTCGAAGTAGTAAGTCAGCGCTTTCACGCCAGCCTCACCGCCGATACCCAGCGGGCAGCGGTACAGGTGCGGGTAAGGCATAAACTGCACTTCCGGCATCATGCCGTCTACCGCTTCTTTCGGCGACAGGTTACCGGTCACGGACAGTGCGCCGTGAGTCATACCGTGGTAGCCGCCGGAGAAGCTGATCACGCCGGCACGGCCGGTCACTTTTTTCGCCAGCTTCAGCGCGGCTTCCACGGCGTCAGCGCCGGAAGGACCGGTGAACTGCAGGCAGTACTCTTTACCGGCTCCAGGTAGTAACGAGAGCAGATACTCAGAGAACTGGTCCTTCAGTGGCGTGGTCAGGTCAAGAGTATGTAACGGCAAGCCGCTGGTAATGACATTTTGGATGCTTTGCAGAACATCAGGATGGTTGTGTCCAAGCGCCAGCGTTCCCGCACCGGCCAGGCAGTCAAGATACTGATTACCTTCAACATCGGTAATCCACGCGCCCTGAGCTTTCGCAATTGCAAACGGCAACTTACGCGGATAGCTCCTCACATTCGACTCAAATTCAGCCTGTCTGGCTAAAAAGGTCGCGTTGTTTCCCTCTACAGAATTCACATTCAAACTATCAATACGGACTTTATCCGTCATCATATCTCTCCTACAACCGAGCGTGCTCAACACGCCGCAATTGATTAAATGAATAAAAATGAAGCTCATCGGCTAAAAAACGCGGCCAATATATGGCTTTTTAGTTCTGACCTCAATAATTTATTTTGTTCAACGTTGTTAATGCATTGCCCGGGGTGACGCCAGGCTGATGATTTATTGAGCGATCGCATAAAAAAGGCCGCTTTCACGCGGAAGATTTTTTTACAAAAAACTGCGTTTTCCTCATATCTGACGCGGCCTCAGCGGGGGTTTACCCCTGCGCTGGTCCGGCCACTTCGCCCAGCGGGTCGTCATGTAAAATTCATCCTGACTCTGCCGTTTTACCGCGCAGATTTGCCTTAAAACGGCGATAAGATCTTTCTTACTATTCAGCAGGTAAACTTTAAGGTTATCGCCATATAACCTTAATAAAAACGCAGGATAAGCCTAATGTTCAAAATACATCTAAAACAGTAATGATATTAATAATCCACCCCCCAACGGCATTAAAAGCCGCCCGGCAAGCCTCCACAGCCAATTTATGCCAGCTCACAGGCGTTTAAAAACACCCAGTCAACCAGGCCGTCAATTTTTCGGGAGGGCAGTGGGATGAGCCCGGAGCGGGGTAACCCGTGGAGGGTCGCCCGCTGACAGGCCCGGTGAATCTCGATCAACCAGACAACGAGCCCTTACAACGTCTGCAGAAACGCCAGCAGATCCTGGTTCAGCCGATCCTGATGCGTCACCGCAAAGCCGTGCGGCGCGTTCTCATACACCTTCAGCGCCGCGCCCTTAATCTGCTGCGCCGCCAGCTTACCGGTGGTCTCAAACGGCACCACCTGATCATTATCACCGTGGATCACCAGCGTCGGCACATCCACCTTCGCCAGATCGCCACGGAAATCGGTGGTCTCAAAGGCAGTCACACAGTCAATGGTGCCCTTCAGCGACGCCAGCAGCGCAATATTCAGCGTCTGAGTCAGCGCGCCTTCAGACACCGTCTGCCCGGCATTCAGCCCGTAGAATGGGGTGGCAAAATCACTGATAAACTGTGCACGATCTTTGCGCAGACCGTCGCGGATCCCGTCAAATACCGAGCCATCCACCCCGCCTGCAAAGCCCGATGCCTGACCAAAGGCCGGCGTCACCGCGCCCAGCAGCACCAGGCCGCGAACCCGCGCCGAACCGTAACGGCCAACGTAGCGCGACACGTCGCCGCCGCCCATTGAGAAGCCCACCAGCGTCACGTCCTGCAGATCCAGATGGTTAATCAGGTCGTTGATGTCAGAGGCGAAGGTATCGTAGTTGTAACCCTCCCACGGCTGCTCAGAACGGCCAAAGCCGCGACGGTCAAAGGCGATCACCCGGTAGCCGTTTTCGGCGAGGAAATTCAGCTGGCTGTCCCACATATCGGCGTCCAGCGGCCAGCCGTGGCTGAACAGTACCGGCTTACCCTTGCCCCAGTCTTTGTAATAAATCTGCGTGCCGTCCTGCGTGTTGTAGGTGCTCATGTTCATTCCTCAAAAGGTGGATTACGTGGTGTGATTAAAAGCGTAGTCGTAATTTACTGAGAATGAAAAGGGGATATTTTTAACGAGTTGTCAGAAAATTTCGAACGACTTACCGCCATGAATTTTATGGATAAATTCTTCTATATACCGCAAAAAAACCGTGTCAAAAAAAACTCAACAACTTAGCAAATTCTTTCCGCTATCCCGTTTTTTAAACCCGACGTAATCTTATTTCCAGCAGCAACAAACCCACACAGAAATGTGAAAACTGAAAAAATTTAAGAGGAACTG
>NZ_JRZZ01000024.1:47043-47556 GCF_002865965.1 Erwinia sp. B116 | reverse complement strand
ACCCTGATCTTTATCGACCATCAGCCGCAGATGTCGTTCGGCGTCGCCAACATCGACCGCCAGCAGCTGAAAAACAACACCGTGGCGCTGGCCAAAGCGGGCAAAATTTTCAACGTTCCGACCATTTACACCTCGGTGGAAACCGAAAGCTTCAGCGGCTACATCTGGCCGGAGCTGCTGGCGGTGCACCCGGAGGTGCAGCCGATTGAGCGTACTTCGATGAACTCCTGGGAAGATGCGGCCTTCGTGGCGGCGGTGAAAGCCACCGGCCGTAAGAAGCTGATTATCTCCGCCCTGTGGACCGAGGTGTGCCTGACCTTCCCGGCGCTGATGGCGCTGAAAGAGGGCTTCGAGGTATACGTGGTGACCGATACGTCCGGCGGCACCAGCGTCGACGCCCACGAGCGTTCGATTGACCGCATGGTGCAGGCGGGCGCGGTGCCGGTGACCTGGCAGCAGGTGCTGCTGGAGTACCAGCGTGACTGGGCGCGCAAAGAGACCTACGACGCGGTA
>NZ_JRZZ01000024.1:39102-47033 GCF_002865965.1 Erwinia sp. B116 | reverse complement strand
CAGCGGCGCCTACGGCATGGGCGTTGATTACGCCTACACCCTGGTACACAAAGCCCCGGCCCGTAAAGCCTGATTATCCCTTAACGCCGGAAGCCACCGTGGCTTCCGGCAGGAGCCTGCCATGCGTAATTCCCCTGTTTTTGCTCTGCCTGCTTCACCGATCTCATCAACGGCCGTCCGCTGGCTGGCGCTGCTGGCAATCTGTTCTGCGTATCTGCAGGGTGGGCTGGTCAAACTGCTGGACTTCCCCGGAGCCATCGCGGAAATGCAGCATTTTGGCCTGTCTCCGGCGGCACCGATGGCGATGGCGGTGATTGTGCTGGAACTGGGCGCGTCACTGCTGATCCTCAGCGGCCGGTTACGCTGGCTGGGCGCGCTGGCGCTGGCGCTGTTTACCCTCGCCGCCACCTTTATGGCTAACCGCTTCTGGCAGGTGCCGGTTGCGGAACGCGGCATGGTGATGAACGGTTTCTTTGAGCACCTCGGCCTGGCGGGCGCGCTGGTGTACGTCGCATGGCATGATTTACGGAGCCAGAAATGAGCCAGAACAGTGAGACGGGTGCTTTCGCACCGCTGAAGCAGGGGCTGTTCGCGATGATCTGGGCGGCGACCATCCTCGGTAACACCGGCAGCTTTATGCGCGACGTCGCCAGTTCGTGGCTGGTGACCGGGCTGTCGTCGAATCCGGCCGCCGTGGCGCTGATGCAGACCGCCGCCACCCTGCCGATTTTTCTGCTGGCGATCCCGGCCGGGGTGTTGTCTGACATCCTTGACCGCCGTCGCCTGCTGATTTTTGTTCAGCTGCTGCTGGCCAGCGTCAGCGCCACGCTGCTGATTCTGTCGCAGAACAACCTGCTGACCGTTGAGTATCTGGTGGCGCTGACCTTTATCGGCGGTATCGGCGCGGCGCTGATGGGCCCGGCCTGGCAGGCGATCGTGCCGGAACTGGTGGCGCGGCCGCAGCTGAAGAACGCCGTGGCGCTGAACTCGCTCGGCATCAATATTGCCCGCGCCGTCGGCCCGGCCACCGGCGGCCTGCTGCTGGCGGCGCTGGGTGCCTGGGCGGCCTACGGTGCCGACGTGCTGAGCTATGTATTTGTCATCGCCGCGCTGCTGCTGTGGAAGCGGCCGCACAAACCGCAGAACGAACTGTCCGAGCACTTCCTCGGCGCCTTCCGTGCCGGTATCCGCTACGTAAAAGCCAGCCGCGAGCTGCACCGGGTGCTGTTACGTTCGGCCATCTACTTCTTCTTCGCCAGCGCCATCTGGGCACTGCTGCCGCTGGTTGCCCGTAATCTGCTGCAGGGAACCGCCGGATATTATGGCGTGATGCTCGGTGCGGTGGGGATCGGCGCCATCGTCGGTGCGCTGCTGCTGCCGAAACTGCGCCAGCGCATGAACGTGGACGGGCTGATGCTGGTGTCGGCACTGCTCTCTGCCGCCGTGATGCTGCTGATTGCCCTGCTGCCGCTGAAGGCGCTGGCGCTGCCGCTGATGGTGGTGCTGGGCGTCAGCTGGATCATCGCGCTGACCTCGCTGAACGGCGTGGCGCAGTCGGTGCTGCCGGACTGGGTGCGCGGTCGTGGCCTGGCGGTGTACCTGATGATCTTCAACGGCGCGATGGCGGCCGGCAGCCTGTTCTGGGGCCTGGTTGCCGCGAAAACCGGCCTGGTGGCGACGCTGCTGATTTCTGCCGCCCTGCTGACTCTGACGGCGATTATCTGCCTGCGCATTAAGCTGCCGGCCGGTGAAGCGGATCTGCAGCCGTCCGGCCACTGGGACGAACCGCAGATCAACGGCGAGGTGACCGCCGACCGCGGCCCGGTAATGATTCAGATTGAGTACCGGATTGCGCAGGAGGATCGCCCGGCGTTTCTGGCGGAGATTAAGAAACTGTCGCTAACCCGCCGCCGTGACGGTGCCTATGCCTGGGGCATTGCCGAACACAGCCACGACGCGAATAAGCTGATTGAGTGGTTCCTGGTCGAGTCCTGGCACGAGCATCTGCGCCAGCACCAGCGCGTTTCCAACGCCGATGCCGATCTGCAGAGCAGCGTGACCCGCTTCCACCAGGGTGAGGAGAAACCGCAGGTGCACCACTTTATTTCGCTGCATTAAATTTGTACTGTTGGTTGTGAATGCCCGTAAGCAAGACTATAGTCATGCTTACGGTTTTTTATGGGGTAACGGACTATGCCAATCTTGCTAACACCTGAATTCGATCGGGATAGAAAACGATTTTTTATCAGTGATAAAAAACTGTGTAAAGCGGCTGAGCTGGTCAGAAAAGGATCACATGATGGGCACCTGGGACGTAGCGTTTACAAAAAACGGCTGGGAACTGCGGGAACGGGAGCCAGAGATGGGGCACGCTCCATCATTTTTTTTGCTCAAGGCGAGCATTTATATTTTTTCGATATTTATGTAAAAAGTGAGTTATCGAAGAAGAAAGGTAAGGAGCTGGAAGATGATGAGATTGCAACCTATTGTGATCTCGCTCAGGACTTTTTACTGATGAGTGATGTTGTGAGACAGCGACTTGTCACTGACAGAGAATTAATTGAGGTACTGTGTGATGACTGAACGCTTAAAACGCCTGCAGGGTATGGCAGAACGCTATAACAAGCTGGGTGCTGTTTCAGATGAAACCGTAGAGCGTGTTAATGCTCGTCTGAAGGCACGCCAGCTTCGTGACCGCCTACCGAAACTTCGTCAAATGGACGGCGCACAGATCAAAAATGTACGCACACGCTATGGATTGTCTCAAAGCGATTTGGCAGAAACACTTGGAATGTCTGTCGAGAGCGTTTCCAAGTGGGAGCGCAATGAAAGCCAGCCAGGTAATGCTGCATTGCGCATTCTTAATACTATTGAAGTGAAGGGGCCGGAAGTTTTCGCCGATATGGCCTAACCCAAATCGCCCCCCGCCACCGGCAGTACCGTGCCGGTGATATAGCTGGCCTCGTCGCTGGCGAGGAACAGGATCGCGGCGGCCTGCTCCGCCAGCGTGCCGTAGCGGTGCAGCAGGCTGGCGGTGCAGGTCTGATCCACCACCTGCTGATACCAGCTCTGCTCCTGGTCTGATGCGGTTTCCTGATTACGCGGCGTCAGCCGTGGCGGCGCCTCGGTGCCGCCGGGGGCGGTGGCGTTGATGCGGATATTGTATCCGGCATACTCCATCGCCAGCGAGCGGGTCAGCGCGTTGACCCCACCTTTGCTGGCCGAGTAGGGCACGCGGTTGATGCCTGCGGTGGCGGTGGATGAGACGTTAACGATGCCGCCGCCGCCCTGCGCCAGCATCAGCGGCAGCACCGCGCGGCAGCCCCACAGCGCCGGAAACAACGAGCGGCGCACCTCTGCTTCTATCTGCTGCGAGCTGTATTCCGTGAAGGGGCGTGCCCATATCGTGCCGCCAACGTTATTGATCAGCACGTCGATGCGCCCGTAATGCGCCTGTACCTTATTGATGGCCCGTTGTGTTGCCTGCCACTGTTCCAGGTCGGCACGCAGCGCCAGCACTTCAGCGCCGCTTTTTTCCAGCTCCTCCTGCCGCGCCCAGACGTAACCGGCGCGGTCGATCAGCGCCAGCCTGGCGCCTTCCGCCGCCGCCCGTTCGGCCACCGCGCGGCCAATGCCCTGCGCGGCTCCGGTGACTACCATCACTTTTCCTGTAAAACGTCCGTTCATACTGCCTCCCTGTCTGTAATGGGGCAGGCGCAGGCGGGTGCCGCGCCTGAAATCCTGATAACACCGGCAGTATTTCCCGATCGTTTCGCCAGATGCTATGGGAGGAATTACGATAAAAGACCGGCAAGGCAACGCCGGGCTGAGCGGATCCCGCCCCAGTTGCGCTGGCGCGTATACCGGGGCAGAAGAGTGAAACGGCTTCCGGCAGAGAGGAAAGAGGAAAGAGAAGAGGGAAGCGATAATTTAGCTGAAACCGCGCTGTCGCGCGGATTCAGTCTGTGACCACTCAGCTAACCGGCCAGCAGGGCGCTGGCCGGTAATGCCATTACAGCGGCGCGTACACCGAGCTGATACCCGCAAAGTTCTGCAGCTTTTCCCGCCACCAGCAGGCGGCGTTACCGCCTGAGGTCTTGTTCCACGCGAGAAACGCTTCGTCGCGGCGCGCTTCGCTGTCCAGCTGGCGCTCAACCAGCCGGCCGCTGGCCAGGTGCGGGGCAGCCAGGTAGCGCGGCAGGTAGCCGCAGCCCAGCCCGTCCAGCTGCGCCTGTACCTTATCCGCGAAGCTGTGCACGCTGAGGATCGGCTGATCGTCCAGCACCCGCAGGTCAATGCCTTCGGCGTGGCGTGAGCTGTCGTTGACCACCACCGCGCGGTACTGGCGGATCTGCTCGCGCAGCAGCGGGCCGGGCAGCGCCGCCAGCGGGTGATCGGGGGCGATGGCAAACGCGTACTCCAGCCACCCCACCGGCACGTAGTCAATGCCGCCCTGGCGCGCCGGCGGCTGCACCGCACCAAATACAATATCGGCCTCGCCGTAGCTCAGCGCTTCCCAGCAGCCGGCCAGCACGTCGTGACGGAACAGCAGCCGGGTGTGCTGGTGATGCTGGTAAAACTCGTCGATCAGCGGCGACAGCAGCGCAAACGGCACCGAAGCATCGAGGCTGATGGTCAGCTTGCTCTCCCAGCCGCTTTCGACGTACTGCGCCTGCTGCTCCAGCTCGCCGACGGCGCGCAGCAGCACCCGGCCCTTCTCCAGCATCAGCCGCCCGGTGGGCGTAAAGGTGGCGCGGTGGCCGGAGCGATCCAGCAGGGTGATGTTCAGATCGCTCTCCATCTTCTGCACGGTATAGCTCAGCGCGGAGGCGGTTTTAAACAGCCTGGCCGCGGCCGCGGCAAAGGTGCCGTGGCGGTCCAGCGCATCCAGAATCAGCAGCGCTTCAAGGTTTAATCGCATGGTTTTCCCCAACCCAAAAATTGTTTAACAACAACCCGAATTCTTTCCGTTATCAACGCAGGCCCGCATTTCGTATTGTGTCAACACGCAAGACGAACCGAAAAAAATCAAACTTACTGAGGATATAAAAATGTCTAAATTCGACCTGCTGGACCCACAGAACTCCACCCTGATCTTTATCGACCATCAGCCGCAGATGTCGTTCGGCGTCGCCAACATCGACCGCCAGCAGCTGAAAAATAATACCGTGGCGCTGGCCAAAGCGGGCAAGATTTTTAACGTTCCGACCATTTATACCTCGGTGGAAACCGAAAGCTTCAGCGGCTACATCTGGCCGGAGCTGCTGGCGGTGCACCCGGAGGTGCAGCCGATTGAGCGTACTTCGATGAACTCCTGGGAAGATGCGGCCTTCGTGGCGGCGGTGAAAGCCACCGGCCGTAAGAAGCTGATTATCTCCGCCCTGTGGACCGAGGTGTGCCTGACCTTCCCGGCGCTGATGGCGCTGAAAGAGGGCTTCGAGGTATACGTGGTGACCGACACGTCCGGCGGCACCAGCGTGGATGCCCACGAGCGTTCGATTGACCGCATGGTGCAGGCGGGTGCGGTGCCGGTGACCTGGCAGCAGGTGCTGCTGGAGTACCAGCGTGACTGGGCGCGTAAAGAGACCTACGACGCGGTGATGGACCTGGTGCGCGAGCACAGCGGCGCCTACGGCATGGGCGTTGATTACGCCTACACCCTGGTACACAAAGCCCCGGCCCGTAAAGCCTGATAACGCAGCCCCCTGACGGGGGCATGTAAAGGAGAGCACCGTGGATTATCCGCATCAGCCCGATCACGTCACCCTGGTGATCACCCACCGCCTGCTGGCGGGGAAGCAGGAAGAGTATCAGCGCTGGCTGGAAAAAGTGATGCCGCAGGCGGCGCTGTTTGAGGGGCACCTTGGGGTGAACGTCCTGCGCCCGGTACACGGCGAGCAGACGTGGACGGTGCTGATACGATTTGACAGCCTGGATAATCTTTACCACTGGATTAACTCTGAACAGCGTAAGGCGCTGCTCACCGAGCTGCCGCAGCTGCTGTGCGGGCCGGAACATATTGAGGTGCGCCCGGGAGCCGCTTTCTGGTTTACGCCACCGACAGCAGAACGCCAGCCGCCGAAAAAGTGGAAGCAGTTTCTGCTGACGCTGGCGGTGATCTTCCCCTCCACTAACCTGGTGCCGTGGTTCTGGCATCAGCTGCTGCCGGCGGCAACCGGCACGCTGTGGGGACATTTTCTTAACGATGCCTGTGTTGTCGCATTAGTGGTGTATATCTGGATGCCGGCACTGACCACCTTACTGAAAAACTGGCTGGCCCCGCGCGGCAGCAAAGCCCTGGAGAGTAACGATGAATAACGCCTCACTGATTCTGACCAACGGTAAGTTCCACACGGTGGACCGTGAAAACCCGCTGGCGACGGCGGTAGCGATTAAAGACGGTAAATTCCTCGCGGTGGGCAGCGAAGCGGAGGTGATGCAGTTTGCCGGTGAGGCAACGCAGGTGGTGGATCTGCACGGCCACACCGGTATTCCAGGGCTGAACGACTCGCACCTGCACCTGATCCGCGGCGGTCTGAACTACAACCTTGAGCTGCGCTGGGAGGGCGTACCCTCGCTGGCCGACGCGCTGCGCATGCTGAAGGAGCAGGCGCTGCGCACGCCAAACCCGCAGTGGGTGCGGGTGGTGGGCGGCTGGAACGAGTTCCAGTTTGCCGAGCGCCGCATGCCGACGCTGGACGAGATCAACGAAGCAGCACCGGATACGCCGGTGTTTATCCTGCACCTGTATGACCGCGCGCTGCTCAACCGCGCCGCGCTGAAGGTGGTGGGCTACACCCGCGACACGCCAAACCCGCCGGGCGGCGAGATCCAGCGCGACGGCAACGGCAACCCGACCGGCTTGCTGATCGCCCGTCCCAACGCGATGCTGCTCTACTCAACCCTGGCGAAAGGACCGAAACTGCCGCTGGATCAGCAGGTGAACTCGACCCGCCAGTTTATGCGCGAGCTGAACCGACTCGGGCTGACCAGCGCCATTGATGCCGGCGGCGGTTTCCAGAACTATCCGGACGACTATGAAGTCATCAGCGAGCTGCACGCTAAGAAGCAGCTGACCGTGCGCATCGCCTATAACCTGTTTACCCAGCGGCCGGGCCACGAGCTGGAAGATTTCGAGAAGTGGACCGATATGCTGTCGCCGGGCCAGGGTACCGATTTCTACCGCCATAACGGCGCGGGCGAGATGCTGGTGTTCTCCGCCGCCGACTTTGAGGACTTCCTTGAGCCGCGCCCGGATCTGGCGCCGGGTATGGAAGATGAGCTGGAGCGCGTGGTGCGCCATCTGGTGGAGCACCGCTGGCCGTTCCGCCTGCACGCGACCTATAACGAATCGATTAGCCGCATGCTGAACGTGTTCGAGAAGGTCAACCGTGAGATCCCGTTTGACGGCCTGCACTGGATCTTCGACCATGCGGAGACCATTACCGAAGCCAATATTGAGCGCGTGAAGGCGCTGGGTGGCGGCATCGCGGTACAGCACCGCATGGCCTTCCAGGGCGAATACTTTGCCGAGCGCTACGGCCATGAAGCGGTGAAGCAGACGCCGCCGGTGGCGAAGATGCTGGAGATGGGCGTGCCGGTCGGGCTGGGCACCGATGCCACCCGCGTGGCCAGCTATAACCCGTGGACCGCGCTCTACTGGCTGGTGTCCGGCCGCACCGTCGGCGGCATGGCGATGTATGACGTGAACGCCCGTCTGGATCGTGAAACCGCGCTGATGCTGTGGACCCAGGGCAGCGCCTGGTTCTCCAGCGAGCAGGGCAAGAAAGGGCAGATTAAGGTGGGGCAGCTGGCCGACCTGGCCATTCTGTCAAAAGACTACTTCAGCGTGCATGAGGAAGAGATCAAAGGCATCGAGTCGGTGATGACCGTGGTGAACGGCGACGTGGTGTATGCTGCCGGCCGCTTCA
>NZ_JRZZ01000024.1:34395-39092 GCF_002865965.1 Erwinia sp. B116 | reverse complement strand
GTCGTGCTGCCGGAGTGGTCACCGGTGGTGACGGTGCCGGGTCACTGGCGTTCTGCGCCGCCGCAGGCCCACGGCCGTGCCGCTTTTGCTTCACAGCCGCACCAGTGCAGCGGTCCGTGCGGCGTGCACAGCCACTCGCACGATGTCGCCCGCCACTCCGGCGTGCCGGTATCTGACGATAATGCCTTCTGGGGCGCGCTGGGCTGTTCGTGCTTTGCGTTCTGATTAAGTGACTGAGGGAGGGCCGTGTGCGAGAGCATACGGCTTTTTTTATTACAAAACGGACAGCATCAGCCCTGCGCGTTCTGATAGAGATCCCAGCGGTTACCGTACAGGTCCTCAAAGACCACCACGGTGCCGTACGCTTCCTCGCGCGGTGCTTCGCAGAACGTCACGCCGTTTTCCTTCATCGCCGTGTAATCCCGCCAGAAATCATCGGTCTGCAGGAACAGGAATACGCGGCCTCCGGCCTGATCGCCGATAAAGCCTGACTGCCGTTCACTGGAGGCGCGTGCCAGCAGCAGATTGCAGTCGCTTCCGGGAGCTGGCGTCACCACCACCCAGCGTTTGCCCGGCTGCGGGGTGTCTTCCACCAGGGTAAAGCCCAGTTTCTGGGTGTAGTACTCAATTGCCCTGTCGTAGTCATCAACCACGATTGCCACATAGCCGAGACATCTTTTTTGGGTGCGCATCGCTCTTTCCTCCTGTAAGTATCTTGCCCTGTCGAATGATATTTCGACCTCAGATTGCTCCTCTTTGAACATTTAATGTTCATTATTTTATTTTGTATTGATATAGGGTTTTGTGCTGATTTCGATCTGTATTGGTTAATTTTTTGCGTCACTGGCACCGGAAGGATGGTTGAAGGGGCGCTATTGTCAGCTACAGAAAATCGATGAGCACGATATCCTCGGGCTACTGGCCAATAACGGTATAAATATGCCCGGTGCAGTGCAGATTAGTGCAGCGAGTAGCGTGTAAGGGGACCAGAGCAGGCCCGGCTGAGTGCAATACTTTTGCGGGTATTATCCAACATGGAAAATAAAAAAACAGGCCAGCATCAGCTGGCCTGTGACGTACAACGGATTGTGAACCTGAATCCTTACGGCAGCGCGTAAGCGATCACGTCATCACCGCGGTTATCGTTGGTGCCGGTACGGGTTGCGCCGCCGGCCACCACCACGATGTACTGCTTACCGTCTTCGCCGATATAGGTCATCGGAGCGCCCTGTCCACCCACCGGCAGACGGCCGCGCCACAGCTCTTTACCGGTGTTGTTATCCAGCGCGCGCACAAAGTTGTCCAGCGAGCCGTGGAAGAAGGTCAGGCCGCCTTTGGTGACCAGCGGGCCGCCCATGGTTGGCATACCCAGCGGGATTTCGAGACCCGGCGCCACGCCGTGGATTGGTGCATCTTTGATGGTGCCCATCGGTACCTGCCAGCGGGTTTTACCGGTCGCCAGGTCAATGGCAGTCATGGTACCAAACGGCGGTTTGAAGCACGGCACGCCCAGCGGTGACATAAACATGCCGCGTTCAACGCCCCACGGAGTGCCCAGCTGCTCGGAGTATTCGCCTTCGGTGGTCGCCTGCAGGCCGCGACGGTCGGCATCCTCACGTTTGATAAACTGGCCCCACTGCGCCATACGGATATCGTTAACGATCAGCGTGCCGGTTGACGGGTCAATCGCGCCGCCGCCCCAGTTAAAGCCGCCGTAGTAGCCCGGGTAGATCAGCGTGCGCTGCTTATCAGACAGCGGGGTAAATTCGCCTTCCCAGCGCATCTGTTTAAACTGCACGCGGCAGTAGAGCTGGTCGAAGATCGACGCGCCCCACATATCCGACTCTTTCAGCGCCGCGGTACCGACGGAGATGGCGGAGTACGGCTGGGTGGCGGCCACTTTCATGCCCGGCATCGCGTCGGTGGAGACCTTACGCTCTTCGACTTTGACCACCGGCTTACCGGTACGGCGGTCGAGCACGAACACCTGGCCACGCTTGGTCAGCTGGATCAGTACCGGCGTGATGCTGCCGTCTTTGCCCGGCATATCATAGAGGATCGGCTGGGAGGAGACGTCGTAGTCGAACTGATCCTGGTTGGCGGTGCGGAAGTGCCACACCTCTTTACCGGTCTTCAGCTCAACCGCCACGATCGAGTCGTTATACTCGTCAGAGTAGGCGTGACGGTTGCCGGTCCAGAAATCAGGCGTCTGGTTGCCGGTCGGGAAGTAGGCAATGCCCAGTCTGGCGTCATATGCTGCAGTACCCCAGAAGTTCGGCGTTTCAATCGGGTACGTCTCTCCCTCTGGCAGCGGGGTGCTGTCGGTTGCACCGCGCGATGCGTCCCACGCCCACACCAGTTTACCGCTGCGCGCGTCATAGCCGCGCACCACGCCGGAGGCTTCGCCTGTGGTCAGGTTGTCGTTCAGCTTGCCGCCGACCATCACGATACCGTCGGCCACCAGCGGTGCGGAGGTCAGATAGTAGGAGCCGTGCGCGCTGGCACCGAGGCCGTTCAGCAGGTTAACAAAGCCTTTATCACCGAAGCTTTCGTCAAGCTGGCCGGTTTCCGCATCCAGCGAGAAGATGCGGCCATCCACGGTGGTGCTGATAATGCGCTTGTTACCGGCGATGGCCGGCGCGGTGCCGTCCTGCGGAGCCGCGCTCAGCTCGGTATACGCCACGCCACGGCAGCGTTTCCAGGTTTTGTTGCCTGAGGTCTCTTCGATTTTCGGATCGAAGCGCCACTTCTCTTTGCCGGTGACAGGATCGAGCGCCATCACCTTGTTCAGCGGCGTACAGACGTACATGGTGTTGCCGACTTTCAGCGGCGTGGTCTGGTATTCCGAACCGTTAACCGCCAGATCGCCGGTGTGGTAAGTCCAGGCCACCTTCAGGTCTTTCACGTTGGTGGTGTTGATCTGGTTAAACTGGGCAAAACGCTGGCCTGCGGTATTACGGCCATACGCTCCCCAGTCGTTACCGCTGTCATCCGACGCGGTTTTATCCAGCACCGGGAGCGGTTCACCGCTGGCTTCCACTTCCGCGTGCGGGCGGAACATGCCGGCAAAGATGGCCACAATGGCTACCAGCAGCGCCGCTGACAGGCCGCCTGCGGCCTTGCAGGCGATCGCCCGCGATCCATCTTTTTTACGCAGCAGCGGCGCGGACGCCGTTGCCAGTAGCGCCACCACCAGGAAGGTGACGGTACGCGGCACCAGCTGCCAGAAGTCGGTGCCGACTTCGCTAAACGCCCAGACCAGGCTGACCACTAACAGCAGCCAGGCAACCACCAGCGCCCAGCTGCGCTTTTTCATCAGGCCGAAGCCGGTGGCGGCCATCGCCAGGCCGGCGGGCAGATAGAACCACGCGCCGCCGAGCGCGATCAGATACGCGCCGCCGCCGGCCAGCGCCAGGCCCATCAGCAGCAGAAGCGCGCCGATGAGAGTAACCACAATATTACTGCTGTTTTTCATGATAACTATTTTCCATGCTAAGCGATTTCCCGTGTCGGGAGGTGATTGAAAACGACCATTGCTACGAAAAATGAAATTTATTTATCTTTGTTATGGTTTTGATGCGAAAAATCTTTCGCTTCATGCACACAATCTTTTTTTTAACAATCTGCCTAATCACCTGTTTTCAAATCAAAAAATTCACGCAATAAAAGTATGGCTTTATGCGAATTTAGGGGTTTTAAAACAGTGGGTTGCAGAACAAATGTGAGCGGGATCGAATATTATCTGACTTTGCTACCGTTGGCAAAGGAGTTTGCCAACGGTAGCAAAATAAAACATCGCAGCAACATCATGTTGCGAGATAGTGTGGTGGCACGAGCGAAAAATGGAGGTGCACCACACATTCGCTACGGCAACCTGTTGAGATGCGGTGGGATCCTTTATTCTGAGCACATGACTTCAGCATCCCGGACCCATTGGTAAGCCATGACAAACAACAGCGTAAAAGAGAAGCAGGCGCAAAAATCCACCGCCAGCGATGTGGCCGAACTGGCCGGGGTTTCGAAATGGACGGTGTTACGTGCGTTCAAATCCGGAGCATCCATTTCACCTGAAGCCCGTGAGCTGGTGATGAACGCCGCCAACAAACTGGGCTTCCGCCCTAACCTGCTGGCGCGCGGCTTAAAGCAGCGCAAAACCAACATTATTGGCGTGGTCACCGATGAGTTCAGCAATCCGCATACCCTGAAGATGCTGCAGGAAACCACCCGCCAGCTAAACGAACGCGGCTATATGGCGCTGCTGCTCAACGTCGACTCCGGGGAAAATTATCAGTCGGTGATGCAGATGGCCGGGCAGATGCAGGTAGACGGGCTGCTGTTCCTCGCCACTATTTTCAGCGATGAGCTGATTACCACGGCGGAGACGCTGCACCATATTCCGTCGATCCACGTCTGCCGCAGTACCAATAATGCCGATGTGGAAGCGATCAGCGTCGATGGTTTTGCGGCAGGAACGGAGATCGCCAGGCTGCTGCTTGGTCAGGGCTATCAGCGTTTTGGCTACCTGAAGGGGCTGAACAATGCGACCACCGAGCTGATGCGTCTGGAGGGGTACGTGGCCTGTCTGGAAGAGGCGGGGCAGTCGCTGCATAAGGTGCTGGAAGCCGGCCATTACGATCGCGATCTGGCTTATAAGGTCACGCTTGAGTACCTGAAGAAAACCCGCGGCGCGGATCGCA
>NZ_JRZZ01000024.1:30278-34286 GCF_002865965.1 Erwinia sp. B116 | reverse complement strand
TGACCACCTGGGCGCAGCGCAGCGATCTGCAGATTGCCGAAGCGCTGAACCGCCTGCTGGAAAACCGTGCCGACGACAGCGGCGCGTGGCGGCGCGGGGAGCTGAAGTTACGCCACTCACATCTGGGTAAAGGCGTGCTGCCGGACATCGCCCAGTGTGGTTGTGCCAGCCGACACTAAGAACAACCTGCCCCTGGCTGACCACGCCGCCTGGGGCAGATCATCTGTCTCCGCCCCTGCCATCGTCACAGCGACGGTTATTGCCCACAATATTATCATCACCAGAGACACCGCTACCCTGGCAGTGACTGCCCTCGCCACCCGCCCCTGGCAGGGAGGATGACCTCTTCCTGATGACCGTGTCGCGTCGCGGGCTGAGTTTGCCAAAGGGGTACCCGTGAGTAGCAGGTCATATTACCTTCCCGCCATATTAATGCTATCTTCTGCTGCACTAAGGCCGAACGGACAGATTCCGTGCCTGGTAAAAACGCTGTGATGTTATTACAATACGCCCCCTGATTTTTCAGTTTTATAGTGGCGGGGGCTGTTTATCATCTGTCATTGTAACAGCGCGACCGGTCTGCAAAGACACAGCATATAATTCCAATTACATAAAGGGACAATGCGTCCAGATGACAACGTTATCGTATAAGGAAATTAAAAAAACTGACCGCTATGAAATTCTGGCGCTGTTGCGTGAAGCCATGAAAAAAAGCGGCAGCGTTGAATTCCTCGTTCAGGGTCGCACCCTGAGCTGCCAGTTCCTGCACATTGATACCCAGGTTTTTAGTATCAGCCGGATGGAGGAGTTGCAGTCGGTGACTATGCCGGTTGAGGTGGTAATTAAAGGCAGCAGTGAGAAAATCGCTTTTACTACCTTCCAGATCGTGGAGAAAGAAGCGCCGGACTCTCTGACGTTTAATTTCCCGGCGGAAATTATTGTGACCCAGCGCCGCAGTGATATCCGCATAACAATACCGGAACGTTATAATTTCATCTGCGAGGGGCGTTTCCGCGACGGTTTCAGTCACCGACTGCGGGTGAAAGATCTGTCACGCAATGGCATCGGTTTACAGTATGAAGAAGCGTTACCTGAGCTGACGCGGGCGGGCATGCTGCTGAAAAATATGCTGGTCGATTTTGGCAACCTTGGCCAGTTCACCATGGATCTCACCGTATTGAGCATTAAAGAGATTACCGAACTTAGCCCCGAAAATCGCGAACACAGCTATCACATTTTCTCCTGCGCGTTCCACAAGCCCGCCAGCGGCTTCCTGCGTAAAATGGAAGAAACGGTGATGGGCATCATGCTGGAAGAGAAGCGGATGCGCCGTCTGCGCTAATCCGTAGTGCAGTGAACTTCAGACTTTCCCTCAACATCCTGCAGCGTTGTTTACTCTTTAACCGCCCGTTTATGCCGCCAGGCGTAAATGGGTGGGCCTGTTCTGCATCATTTTAAAAAAAATAAACTCAAATATTTACTTTTTCTGCACTTTCCTGACAAAGCGCGTTGTTAATAATCAATGACTTACGTTGTTTGATAGATTTTGCCTGTTAATCTTTATGGTTAATGAATTTTAACCAATATATAAGTCAAATCCGACAGGATATATTCCGCTTCGAAATCAGAGTATTCCTACTCTCCCATCTGCAGCCTCTGGTAAACAACAGAATGAACGCGTGGTGGAAAAAAATGGAATTCTCAAAATAAATCAATCATCTAAGCGTTGTTTTTCTGGAGATAAAAATGAAAAAAATCCTGTTATCTGTGGCTGCAGCAGCCATCGCTCTGACCGCAGTAAACGCACAGGCTGCTAACGGCACCGTTGCTTTCACCGGCCAGATTGTTAAAGCGACCTGTACAGTTGATAACGACAGCAAAAACCAGAGCGTGTTCATCGGTAAATACCCGACTACCGCGTTCAGCGCCGCCGGTGACGTGACCGCCTCTAAAGCGTTCAACATCAAGCTGGTTAACTGTGACACCGGTTCTTACAGCCTGCGTTTTGACGGCCCGACTCTGGCTGGCTACCCGAACCTGCTGGCCGTAAGCGCAGCGACCGGCGTGGGTATCGAGATTCTGTCTAACGACGAGAAAATCATCCCAATCAACCAGACTGCATCCACCACTGCACTGGCTGCTATCACCAACACCGCAGCGTCAGGTTCTACTGCTAACGGCACCGCGACTTTCAACCTGAAAGCGCGTTACAAGTCGACTACCGCTAACGTGACTGAAGGCGCGGCAAACGCCAGCTCTACCTTCACCATCGAATACAACTAATTAGTTAAACTGTGCTGCCAGGGATGGCGCACATTAAGAAGAGTTGAACGCATGAAAAAATTACTGGCCGCCGCCCTGTGCTGTGTTTCTCTGAGTGCCGCTGCAGGTATTCAGGTTGATGCAACCCGCGTGATTTACAACGGCGATACCAAGTCGGCTTCACTGGATATCCATAACGACCAGAACGACACCTATATGGTGCAGACCTGGCTGGATCACGGTGACGCGACCAAAATGCCGAAAGATATCCCGATTCAGGTGGTACCACCGGTGTTAAAACTGGCCGGTAAAAAAGAAGCCGTACTGCGCTTTATTTATTCAGGTAACGGGCTGCCGCAGGATCGCGAGTCGGTATTCTGGGTTAACGTGCAGGAAATTCCGCCGGCACCAAAAGAAGAAAACGTACTGCAAATTGCCGTGCGCACGCGAATTAAGTTGTTCTACCGCCCGGCCGGCCTGAATACCACCCTGCAGCAGCAGGCTGAGGCGCTGAAATGGCACCGTCAGGGTAGCCAGCTGGTGGTGGATAATCCGGGGCCGCTTAATGTCACCCTGGGAACCATTACGATTAAAAACAGTGCGGGCAAAGAAGAGAAGGTTAACGCAGAAATGGTTAAAGCATTCAGTAATGCGACGATCAAACTGCCGGCCGGCACTGAAAACAGTAAGCAGTTTACTTTCACCTTTATCAATGATTTTGGTGGCAACACCCAGGTGAAAGATATCCGTCTGTAATTGATGGAGCCATGATTTGCATTTATCGCATCGGATGAGAAGATTATGTTTTATTCAGCGGGCAGGGAAAAAGCAGGTCGCCAGGGAACGCGCAAGTTTCCCCTGAAGCGCGCGCTGGTGTCCACGCTGCTGCTGCTGAAATTCTCTCCGACGCTGGCAGAAGAACAGTTCAATACCTCATTCATTCACGGCGATGCCTCCAGCGTTGCCGCGCTGTCCGCCAGTGATGATATTCTGCCTGGCAGCTATCCGTTTGATATTTATGTCAACGCAGAGCGAGTCGATCATAAAGACGTCGAGTTTCGTAAAACCGATCCGGCTAAACCGATTCAGGTGTGCATCCCGGTAAAAGATTACCTGGCCTACGGCATTGAGCTGCAAAAGCTGAGTGGCGATCCGGCGGACTGTTTTGACCTGCCGGCCCATCTGCAGGGTGCCAGCGTGACCTATGACGCGGCCATCCAGAAAGTGGATATCTCGGTTCCGCAGATTTTCATGATCCCGACGCCAAAAGGGGCGATCTCATCGCGCCTGTATGACGACGGTATCAACGCCGCCTTTATCAATTACAACTTCAGCGGTTCTAAAAATCGCACGAAAAACAGCGGCGACAGCGATTATCTCTACACCTCGACCCAGAATGGCCTGAACCTTGGCCGCTGGCGGCTGCGCAATAATTCAAACTGGCAGAAACAGAGCGAAGGCCCCGGTAAGCTGACCTCGGTCGCCACCTGGGCGGAAACCGATATCGTACCCTGGCGCTCCAGGGTGCAGCTCGGGCAGCGCAGCACCAGCAACGCGGTGTTTGACAGCTTCCAGTTCCGTGGCGTGCAGCTGTTCAGCGTGCCGGAAATTCTGCCGGACAGCCTGCGTGGCTATGCACCGGTGGTTCGCGGCGTGGCTCGCACCAATGCACGGGTGGAGATCCGCCAGAACGGCTATACCGTTTACAGCACTAACGTCGCCCCCGGCCCGTTTGAGCTGAGCGAT
>NZ_JRZZ01000024.1:0-30266 GCF_002865965.1 Erwinia sp. B116 | reverse complement strand
TATCGTGCCGTTCTCGTCGATCAGCAACATGCTGCGCGCCGGCATCTGGGAATACGCGCTGACCGCCGGTAAATATCAGGACGGCAGCGGAAACAGCTACCAGCCGCGCTTTATTCAGGGCACGGTTTCCCGTGGTATGGGCGGTGACTACACGCCGTACGGCGGGCTGCTGGTGGCGGATCACTACCGTTCGGCGGTACTCGGCGTGGGTAAAAGCCTCGGCATGTTCGGTGCGGCATCGTTCGATACCGCCTGGTCTGATACCGAACTGGCCAGCGGCGACCGCAAGCAGGGGGCCAGCTTCCGCTTCCTTTACTCCAAGTCGCTGAACGCCATGGGTACCGAGCTGCAGATCGCCGGTTACCGCTACTCTACGTCCGGCTACTATGACTTCAGCGATGCGGTCACCGAGCGTGCCAGCTATGAGAACGGCCAGTACCGCAATGAGTATGATGACACCACGGCGAGCAGCGACGGCACGCCATCCTGGGCAAATACCACTAAAAATTATTATTATTCCGATCGTTACAACAACAAGCGTCAGCGCGTTGAGCTGACGGTCAGCCAGCATCTTGGCCCGGTTTCGCTCTATTCAACGCTGACCAACCAGACTTACTGGGGCAGCGGCAATCGCGACCGTACCCTGCAGGTCGGGCTGAACAGCATGTACAAAGACGTCAGCTATGGCCTGTTTGTCCAGGACAGCCGCAGTAACTATGGCCAGAAAGATCGCACCATGAACCTCACGCTGTCGGTGCCGTTTACCGTCTTTGGCCAGAAGCCGGTGACTGCCAGCCTCAACATGGCGCACAGCAAGCAGAGCGGCGACAGCTACAGCACCGGCATGGGCGGTTCGCTGCTGGATGACAACCGCCTGAACTACTACCTGCAGACCGGCCATGCGGAGAACGGCGGGCAGACCACCATGGCCGACGTGGGCTATATGGGCAGCATGGGTAACGCGCAGGTGGGGTACAGCTGGAATGAGAACTACAGCCAGAGCTCGCTGAACCTGAGCGGCGGCGTGCTGGCGCACCGCGGCGGCGTAACTCTGTCGCAGCCGATGCAGAACACCATTGTGCTGGTGGAAGCCAGAGATGCCAAAGGCGTGCGGCTGGAAAACCAGCCTGGCGTCGCCGTTGACCGCTTTGGTTACGCGGTGATGACCTCGGCCACCGCTTACCGTCACAACCGCGTGGCGCTCAACACCGAAGATATCGGTGCCGGGCTGGATATTCCGCTGGCAGCAAGAGACGTGGTGCCGACTTACGGTGCCATCAGCCGGGTGACCTTTGAAACCCGCACCGGGCAGAGCTTGTTGCTGCACCTGAAAATCGCCGAAGGTAACTATCCGGCAATCGGGGCTACGGTGTTTAACGATGCGGGTGCCAATATCGGTACCGTGGGAACCACCGGTACGGCATATGTCTCCGGCGTCAGTGAACATCAGCATCTGCAGGTAAAATGGGGCGAGGGTGCCGGCTCTGCCTGTGAAGTGGTCCTGCCTGGCTTTAAGGATCTGAACGCGGCGGGTTATCAGGAACTCAGTCTGGCTTGTACGCCAAAATAATAAGGATACGCTTGATGTTTTTGCACGCTTTTCGCGGCGTAAAGGTGGCCGGTTACACGCTGCTGGTGCTGGTACTGAGCCTGTTTTCACTCAACAGTTACGCTTTGTCCTGCAAAGATGCCTCTACCGGTTCGATCTCTGAGGTCATTACCCTCAACCAGGCGATTGAGGTTTCCACCGCTAACCTGACGGCGGGCACCGTGCTGTGGCGATCGCCGGTCTATAACTCCACCTTTAAGTGCGAGGATACCAACGGCTATCCGAGTGGTGAGAACGCCTATCTCTACTGGGATCCGTTGACGCAGATGCAGAGCATCGACCCCTCTATTGAGGTGGGTGTCACCTACAACAGTATTGATATTAAACCGACGGCGGGAACCAAAACCGACGTGGGCAGAGGGACTGTATGTAACTATGGCTGGTATAGAAATAATTATGGTTACTGGGTGCAGGGCTGCATGTCACCTGCCACGCCTCAGACAGTTAAGGTCAGTTACTCGATTTATATCAAAGCCACCGGCAAATCCGCACCGTCCAGCGGTAAGATTACCAATACCGGACAGTACCCGGTCTTCCAGGTGGATGGCGTTCTGGGGCTGAACAGCACACCAAACAGTAACTTCCGCGCCTACATCGCCGGGCTGGGCAATATCCGCTTTATCTCCTGCTCGCCGCAGATCAGCGTCTCGGGCAACAGCGGTTCGACGGTGAACTTTGGCACCATCGCCTCCGGCAGAGCCCAGGCGGGCGTCACCGAGAAGCAGGTGCCGTTCTCGGTGGTGGCTAACCTGACCGGTGCCGGCCAGGATTGCCAGGGTAAAACGCTGGTGGCCAGCTTCAGTACCACCTATCCGACCAGCGGTACTGATATGATCATGCCTGCCAGCGACAGCGGATTTGGTATTTCGATCTCCACCGCCGATGCGCCAGCCAGTTTTATTCCGCTGAATACCAGTACTTCACTGGGTTATGTGAACGGGAGTGTGGTACAAAATAACTTTGTGGCCAGCCTGCGTTGGCTCAACAATTCGCCAAAAATAGGGACCTTCAATGCGTCGGCAAATGTGGACGTTACCTTTAAGTAGTGGCGCTAATGGTTCTGGCACAGGTGCGGCCTGCAGATGTGCCCGACCATGACATTTTCGGGCGAAATGCTGGAACCTGTGCCCCAGCCGGCGATTAAATACGTATTTCATCCGATGTTCAGCGCGCACGGTAAGCTGCTGGCCTTTGAGTGTTTGTCGCGCTTCAGCGCCGCACCGGTCAATGACAGTAACTTCGTCGAGCGCTATTTTTTGCATGCCAGCGCGGAAGAGCGCAACGCGATTCTGCTGGCGCAGATTGAACTGATCGAGGCGCACCAGCAGTGGTTTAACGATCGCGGCATTATCGTCACCCTTAACGTCGATGACCATACGCTCAGCCTGCTGGAGCAGAGCGAGGTGATGGACCGCATCAAGCAGATCGGCTGCATCCACTTTGAAGTCCACGAACTCTCTTCGCGCCTGTTCCGCCACCACAAGCTGCACAGCCTGCTCTCCAGCCACTACTCCCTGTGGCTGGATGACTTCGGTAACGGCATTGCCGAGATGAATATGCTGTCGGCCTACGCCTTCCGCTTTATCAAAATCGATAAGCACGTCTTCTGGAAATACTGGCAGGATGAACAGGGGCAGGCACAGCTGGCCTCACTGCTTGATGAGCTGCAGCAGAATCAGTTTAAGGTAGTGATTGAAGGGATTGAAACCATCGCCCAGCGCCAGTGGCTGGAAGATATGCCTTACTATGCGCTGCAGGGGCGGCTGTGGTGTGAAATGAGCATGGAAGAGCTGAAAGAACTGCCCGCCGTTAATGATGCCTGACCCGCCGTTATTTTAATCCTGCACACCTCCCTGTCTGTCCGGCGCGAGTCTCTCCCGCCGGATTTTTTATTTCTGCTCTGCTGAAATATCCACCGTTTGACACGTCGTGACGGCGAGACGCCACCGTATCCGCTATTCCCCTGCTCGCCACCCTGCCGCGAAAACGCAGACGGAATGGTTACCCTATGCCAGATAAATTCATTTTTATCCTGTAAATGCCACTTCAGCGATCGATATTGTGTAATTGATAGATTTAAACATCAGACTTTTTGCTCTTAGTGTGTTTCGGAGTGTTCTTATTTCTGTGTATGCTGATGTCAACAAGAGGTGATGTGGCAACAGGAGCGTCAGGGGGGCCAAAGTAAACCCGCTGACCCGCGATAAAAAAGCGGTCTGACTACACACCCAATCAGTTACCGGTTTAACGGAATAAGCCCCTGATTTTTAAGTTTTTCTAAAGTCAGGATCGGTAGCAACGTCGCAAAGCGGATGTCGGGAGAGAAACTTATGACTGGTAAAAAAATGATGGTTTGCGGTAAATCTGTTCTGCTGGCAATGCTGCTGGCGGCAGGCGTGCAGGGCAGTGCATCAGCCAGCGAAAGTTTCGGCATCGGCGGCGGCCAGGTTAATTTTAGCGGCCAGATTTATCAGCCGGCCTGCCGGATCCAGGTCAGCCAGGCCAACGTGACCAGCGAATGTGCGGAGCAGGGTAAGTTCCGTCAGCGGGCGCTTAACGTCTCCACTACCAGGGCGCTGGCCTTTAACGATAACCGCACCGAAGCGCAGCTGGCCTGGCTGAGCGCTGAAAAACGCGAAGGCATTCTGACCGTCAGCTACCGGTAAAAAGGCAAAAAAAAAAACCCTGAAGCGACGATCGCTGCAGGGTTTTGTTATTCAGGATGGACGCTTAGCGCATGGTAACAAACTCTTCCGCACCGGTCGGGTGGATCGCCACGGTGTTGTCGAAGTCTTTCTTGGTAGCACCCATCTTCAGCGCCACCGCAAAGCCCTGCAGCATCTCATCCATGCCGTAACCGATGCCGTGGATGCCAACAATCTTCTCATCCGCACCGACGCACACCAGCTTCATGCGGCACGGCTGGCGGTGCTGGGTCACGGCGGTGTACATGGCGGTGAACGCGGATTTGTACACTTTCACCTGGTCGTCACCAAACTTCTCGCGGGCTTCCGGCTCGGTCAGGCCAACGGTGCCGATCGGCGGGTGGCTGAACACCACGGTCGGTACGTTGCTGTAGTCGAGATGTTCGTCCGGCTTGTTGTTAAACAGGCGCTCGGAGAGGCGACGGCCTGCTGCCACCGCCACCGGCGTCAGCTCCACCGCACCGGTGTTGTCGCCGACGGCGTAAACGCCCTCAACGCTGGTGTTCTGGTATTTATCGACGCTGATATAGCCTTTTTCGTTCAGCTTCACGCCAGCGGCTTCGATGTTCAGGTTATCGGTCATCGGCTCGCGGCCAATCGCCCAGATCAGGCTGTCGACGGTCTGTTCGCGGCCATCTTCCAGCTGCAGGGTCAGGCTGCCGTCGGCGTTTTTCACCACCGCTTTTGGAACGGCTTCGGTGTGCAGCGTCGGGCCTTCGGTAATGATCACCTCCAGCAGCGTGTCGACGATCAGCGGATCGAAGCTGCGCAGCGGCGCGTGCTTGCGCACGAACAGATGTGTTTCAGAACCCAGCGCGTTCAGTACTCCGGCGATCTCAATGGCAATATAGCCCGCGCCGACCACCGCGGTGCGTTCAGGCATCGCCTTAAGATCGAAGAAGCCGTCGGAATCGATACCGTATTCTGCACCCGGGATGTCTGGGTGGCTCGGACGGCCGCCGGTGGCGATCAGGATATGGTCAGCGGTAATTTTCTCGCCGTTCACTTCCACGGTGTGGGCGTCAACAAAGCGCGCGTAGCCTTTGATCACGTCCACTTTATTTTTACCCAGCACGTTGTCGTAAGAGGTGTGGATGCGGTCGATATAGGCGCTGCGGTTCTTCAGCAGCGTGTCCCAGTTGAACTGGTTAACGGTGGTGTCGAAGCCGTAGTCGGGGCCGTAGTGGTTGATCGCTTCGGCGATCTGCGCCGCATGCCACATCACTTTCTTCGGCACGCAGCCGACGTTGACGCAGGTGCCGCCCAGATCTTTTGCTTCAATCAGCGCACACTTTTGTCCATACATCGCCGCACGGTTAATCGAGGCGATACCGCCGCTGCCGCCACCAATGGCGAGGTAGTCATAATGTCGGGTCATGGTCAGGCTTCCGTTAAATGAGTGAAATCAGCTGGCAGAGAGTGTAACGCCTCCCGACCCATTGCCGCAAAGTTTGCACCTATGATTGTGATAGGGCGGGTGGGGGGATTAAGGAGAGTCGCCATGCTGCCGACTGCTGCCCGGCAGGAATGGCAGCGGAAAATGCGTCAGCGGGAGTGGCCCCGGCAGCGTAAATAGCTGGCGCGCGTCGGGTTGAGCGGGAAAATGCTATCATCAGGCCATTATGCCTGTTAACGGCATCGCTAATCAGGAGAGTGAAGGGGATGGAACTGCAATTTTTAGGCACCGGCGCGGGCACCCCGGGCCGTGAACGCAACGTCACCAGCATCGCACTGAATGTACAGGGAGCCCGTAGCGCCACCTGGCTGTTCGACTGCGGTGAGGCGACCCAGCACCAGATCCTGCGCACGGCGATCAGCCCGGCGAAGATTGAGAAGATCTTTATCACCCACCTGCACGGCGATCATGTTTTTGGCCTGCCGGGGCTGCTGACCAGCCGTTCGATGACGGGTAACACCGGACCGCTGACGCTGTATGGCCCGCAGGGGATTAAAACCTTTGTCGAAACCAGCCTGAGCCTGAGCGGATCGTGGCTGACCTTCCCGCTTTCGATCGTCGAAATCACCGCCGGAGAGGTGTGCAACGACGAACATTTCCGCGTCACCGCCTACCCAATGACCCATCCTGTAGAGTGCTATGGCTACCGCATTGACGAGCACGATAAGCCCGGCGCACTGGACGCGGAACGCCTGAAGGCGGACGGCGTGCCCGCCGGCCCGTGGTACTACGATCTGAAGCAGGGGCGCACGGTGATCCTCGACGACGGGCGGGCAATTAACGGCTGGGACTACGTGGGGCAGGCGACCAGAGGCCGCAGCCTGGCGATCTTTGGTGACACCGCACCGACGCCAGCGGCGGCGGAACTGGCCGCCGGGGTGGATGTGATGGTGCACGAAGCCACGCTGGAGCTGGCGATGCAGGAGAAAGCTAACGGGCGCGGGCACTCGTCAACGGTGCAGGCGGCTGAGGTGGCGCGCGCGAGCGGCGCTAAACGGCTGATCGTTACCCACCTCAGCTCGCGCTATCTGCGCCACGACTGTGAGCGGCTGCTCGACGAGTGCCGGGCGGTGTTTCCGGCCACCGAGATGGCGCATGACTTTGCCGTGTTTACCGTGTAACCATCACGGCATCAGCGGCATCAGCGGCATCACGGCATAAGCAGCATCACGGCATAAGCAGCATACGGGCATCAGTAGTATCCGGGCATCACCGGCGATAACCGCTACGTGGTCCTTTGCCGCAGGCAGCGCAGGCAGCGCCGCAAGCGCACAGGTCGGCCAGCATCTGCCCGCCAGACGGTTTACTCCGGCACGATCCAGCTGACCTTGCCAAACCCGGTGCCGCCCGGCACCAGGGTTTTCACCAGCCACGGCAGCACGTTGTTCATCTGCTGTTCCAGCTTCCACGGCGGGTTGATGACCACCATGCCGGAGGCGGTCATGCCGCGACGGTCGCTGTCCGGCAGCACGCCCAGTTCAATCTGCAGGATGCGGCGAATGCCGGTAGCTTCCAGGTCTTTAAACATGCGCTTGATCTGCTGGCGCATCACCACCGGATACCACAGCGCAAATACGCCGGTACCAAAACGCTTGTAGCCTTCATGAATGCCCTGCACCACCGCCTGGTAATCGCTCTTCATTTCGTACGGCGGGTCGATCAGGATCAGGCCACGGCGTGACGGTGGCGGCAGCTTGGATTTCAGCTGCTGGTAGCCGTCGGCGCGGTCGGTGCGGGCGCGATCGTCCTTCTGAAACTCGTTACGCAGCAGCGGGAAGTCGCTCGGGTGCAGCTCGGTCAGCTGCAGTTTGTCATCTTCGCGCAGCAGGTGACGGGCGATCAGCGGCGAGCCCGGGTAGTAGCGCAGCTTGCCGCCCGGGTTATAGTTCTTCACCGCGCTGATGTACGGTTTCATCTCTTCCGGCAGGTCGTCCTGCTGCCAGATGCGCGCGATCCCTTCCAGGTACTCGCCGGTGCGTTCCGCATGCTCACCGCTGAGCAGATAGCGCCCGGCACCGGCGTGGGTGTCGAGATAGAGATAGGGCTTATCCTTCTCATTCAGCGCGCTGATAATCAGGCTCTGTACGGTGTGTTTAAGAACGTCGGCATGGTTGCCGGCATGGAAACTGTGGCGATAACTGAGCATGTGCTGGGAAGTCCTGCGGGGTAAACGAGCGTGCCGCCAGCGTGGCGGCACAGGTTGCGCGTAGTATAACCAAAAAAACGCAGAAAAGCGCGTCAGCCCGCCCGTTGCCAGACCGGGTAAGTGAAGAACAGCAGGTGCAGCAGATTAAAGGCAAAGTGCACCAGCGTGCTGACCCACAGCCGCCCGCTCCACAGCCACGCCAGGCCATAGATAATGCCGGTAAGGAAGGCAAAGAACACCAGCAGCAGCCCGCCTGCAAAGTGCGCAAGGCCAAACAGGGCGGCGGCAATCAGCAGCGCCTGTTTATTCCCCAGCAGCTGGCTGAGCCGCTGCTGGATATAGCCGCGAAACAGCGCCTCTTCGGCCAGCGAGACGAAGAACAGATTAGCCAGCATAAAGGCACCCAGCCACTCAGGCCAGTGGGGTTCGACCCGCAGCCCGCCTGCCAGGGTGGCGGCCAGCAGCAGCAGCGGCATCGCTAACAGCAGCACCAGCCACCACAGCGCATTCGCGGGAGGGCACGACGGCCGCTTCAGCAGGGTTGGCAGGCACGCCAGCAGCAGAAACGGGATCAGGGCTTTGTCGAGATTATAGTAAAACGAGAAGGGCGCACTCTGCGGCCCGGCCTGTACCCCGGAGACCACCAGGGCGTTATTAAAGCCGGGGATCATATGCAGCATCAGCGCCACGCTGCCCACCACCAGCAGGATCTCACCGGGCAGCGCAAACTGGGTTCGCTGGCGGTGACAGCCACACCACAGCGCCACGCCGCCCAGTACCAGCAGCGCCACTATCGCCGGGGGGAGCAGCACGTGGCTGAAAACAGCGACCACCAGTGCCACCGCCAGCAGCACCAGCGCGCTGCTGAGGTGGAACGGCAGAAAGAATAAAGAGAGAGCCAGCACATACCACATTACACGTTTCCCTGTTGGTTTTATGGCGTTACAAAACGCAGCAGTATGCAATTTGTACTCTGAACAGGCAAAGCCGAAAGTGCGCACTTTAAGGTCATTAAGTCGTCGGGCTGTCGTTGAATCACCGCGCCACGCGCCACCGGCATTGATTTTCCTCAGCGATGGCCCCATGTTAAAAGGATTGTGCGCGCTAACGCACCCCATACACCGATTAAAGGACTGCGCTATGACCAATCCGTTACTCTCCGCCTTTACGCTGCCGCCTTTCTCCGCCATCCAACCCGAACACGTGGTTCCTGCCGTCAGCCAGGCGCTGGACGAGTGCCGCGCGGCGGTGGAAAAAGTCGTGGCGCAGGGCGCGCCCTACAGCTGGGATAACCTGGTGCAGCCGCTGGCAGAAGTAGACGATCGTTTAAGCCGTCTTTTCTCACCGGTCAGCCATCTGAACTCGGTTAAAAACAGCCCGGAGCTGCGTCAGGCCTATGAGCAGACGCTGCCGCTGCTGTCCGAGTACAGCACCTGGGTCGGCCAGCATGAGGGGCTCTACCAGGCGTACCGTTCGCTGAAAGAGGGGGCCGCTTATGCCGGACTGGACCTCGCACAGCAGAAAGCGGTGGATAACGCCCTGCGTGATTTCGAGTTGTCCGGTATCGGCCTGTCGAAAGAGAAGCAGCAGCGCTACGGCGAAATCGCCGCACGCCTGTCTGAGCTGGGGTCGACCTACAGCAACAACGTGCTGGATGCGACCATGGGCTGGAGCAAGCTGATAACCGACGAGAGCGAGCTGGCCGGCCTGCCGGAAAGCGCGCTGGCTGCGGCCAGAGCCCAGGCGGAAGCCAAAGAGCAGGACGGCTGGCTGTTAACGCTGGATATCCCAAGCTATCTGCCGGTAATGACCTATGCCGACAACGCCGCGCTGCGCGAAGAACTGTACCGTGCTTACTCCACCCGCGCTTCAGACCAGGGCCCGAACGCCGGCAAGTGGGACAACAGCGAAGTGATGGCGGAAGAGCTGGCGCTGCGCCATGAGCTGGCCCAGCTGCTGGGCTTTAACTCGTTCGCCGATAAATCGCTGGCCACCAAAATGGCTGAAAACCCGGAGCAGGTGATCGACTTCCTTACCGGCCTGGCGACCCGTGCCCGCCCGCAGGGCGAGCAGGAGCTGGCGCAGCTGCGCGCCTTCGCGAAACAACAGCACGGCGTTGACGATCTGAATCCGTGGGATCTGACCTACTACGGTGAAAAACAGAAGCAGCACCTGTACACCATCAGCGACGAACAGCTGCGCCCTTACTTCCCGGAAGCGCGCGCGCTGAGCGGCCTGTTTGAAGTGGTGAAACGCATCTACGGCATCACCGCCAGCGAGCGTAAAGACGTTGATGTGTATCACCCGGACGTGCGCTTCTTCGACCTGTTTGACGAGAGCGGCGAGCTGCGCGGCAGCTTCTACCTCGACCTCTACGCCCGCGAGCACAAACGCGGCGGCGCGTGGATGGACGACTGCGTCAGCCAGATGCGCAAAGCCGACGGCAGCCTGCAGAAGCCGGTCGCCTACCTGACATGTAACTTTAACCGCCCGCTGAACGGTAAGCCGGCGCTGTTCACCCATAACGAAGTCACCACCCTGTTCCACGAGTTCGGCCACGGCCTGCACCATATGCTGACCCGCATTGAAACCCCGGGCGTTTCCGGCATCAGCGGCGTGCCGTGGGATGCGGTCGAACTGCCGAGCCAGTTTATGGAAAACTGGTGCTGGGAGCCGGAAGCGCTGGCGTTTATCTCCGGCCACTATGAGACCGGCGAGCCGTTGCCGCAGGAGCTGCTGGATAAGATGCTGGCGGCGAAGAACTACCAGGCGGCGCTGTTTATCCTGCGTCAGCTGGAGTTCGGCCTGTTTGACTTCCGCATCCACACCGAGTTTGACCCGGCGAAAGGAGCACGCATCCTGGAAACGCTGCGCGAAGTGAAAAAGCAGGTGGCGGTGGTACCGGGGCCGGAGTGGGGCCGTTTCCCGCACGCCTTCAGCCACGTGTTTGCCGGCGGCTATGCGGCGGGTTACTACAGCTACCTGTGGGCGGACGTGCTGGCGGCCGACGCTTACTCACGTTTCGAGGAGGAGGGCATCTTCAACCGCGAAACCGGCCAGTCGTTCCTCGACAACATCCTGACCCGCGGTGGTTCAGAAGAGCCGATGGAGCTGTTCAAACGCTTCCGTGGCCGCGAGCCGCAGCTGGACGCGATGCTGGAACATTACGGCATCAAGGGCTAGTTGAGTGAACATCTATTTATCAGATGAAACGGGCGCCGGAGACGGCGCCTTATCTGTTCTGGCGGAACGCTGGCAGCTGGTGCATGACGACAACAGCCTGATGGCGCTGGTGCTGACCGCGGATCGTCTTGAGCTGCGCAAGCGCGATGAGCCAAAGCTGGGCGGCATCTTTGTCGATTTCGTGGACGGCGCGATGGCGCACCGGCGCAAGTTTGGCGGCGGGCGCGGCGAGGCGGTGGCAAAAGCCGTCGGCATCAAAAGCGGTTATCTGCCGGACGTGGTGGATGCGACCGCCGGGCTGGGGCGCGACGCCTTCGTGCTGGCGGCGATCGGCTGCCGGGTACGCATGCTGGAGCGTAATCCGGTGGTCGCCGCGCTGCTCGACGACGGTTTACGCCGCGGCTACGCCGATCCGGAGATCGGCCCGTGGCTGCGCGAACGGCTGACGCTGCTGCACGCCTCCAGCCTGCAGGCGCTGACCGATATCACGCCGCCGCCGGACGCGGTGTATCTCGATCCGATGTATCCGCATAAGCAGAAAAGCGCGCTGGTTAAGAAGGAGATGCGGGTGTTTCAGTCGCTGGTCGGGCCGGATGAGGATGCCGACGGGCTGCTGGAGCCGGCGCGTCGGCTGGCGAAAAAGCGGGTGGTGGTGAAGCGGCCGGACTACGCGCCGCCGCTGGCCGGGGTGGCAACGCCAAACGCGGTGACCACCAAGAGCCACCGTTTTGATATCTATGCGCCGCTCGGCGGCGATTAATCTTCTTCTTCGTCGCGCAGCGGCACGATCAGCATATCGATGTGCACGGTGTTGATCAGCTGGCGCGCCGACGACATCAGCTTGCTCCAGAAATCCTGATGGTGCCCGCAGACCACCAGATCGACATCATACTTTTTAATCGCATCGACCAGCACCTGGCCAAGATCGCCGCTGCCGCTGAGGGTTTCACTCACCGGGTAGCCGGCGCTGGTGGAGAGCTCGGTCAGCGCGGTGTGGGTTTCCTGCGAAATACGCTTCTGCATATCGCCAAGGTTAACGTCAATCAGGCCGGTATAGAGGTCGGAATAGTTGACGTCGACGTGGATCAGCGAGACTTTTGCGTTATAAGGGCGCGCCATGGAGACTGCTTTATCAACCAGCAGTTTGCTTTCCGGCGACAGATCGACCGCGATCAGAATGTGTTTATATGACATATGAAGACTCCTTTTCACTGAAATTATGCCTTGAGTATAGCTAACTTCCCCGGCGCGGGGTGAGGTCTGGTGCACCCTTTTCGCAGGCCGCCATCATGAATTTTCCTCCCGTTACCGGCGGATGTGATAAACAGCAGTGGAAATAAATTAGCCCAATCTTCTACACTGATTACATGCCCCCGCTCACCGGGCGTCGTGGCGTCAGGGTTATTAATCTTACCTGAATCAATTACAGGGTTGGCGAACCCGCGCGGTATGAAGCGGCTTGCCCGTGTTCAGTGGCCGCGACAGGGCCGGGAGGGGATGATGATCAGCACCGTTGCGTTATTCTGGGCTCTTTGCATTATCTGCGTGGTGAACATGGCTCGTTACTACTCGTCGCTGCGGGCGCTGCTGGTGGTACTGCGCGGCTGCGATCCGTTGCTCTATCAGTACGTTGACGGCGGCGGCTTCTTTACCGCCCACGGGCAACCCAGCAAGCAGGTGCGGCTGGTGCGCTATATCTGGGCGCAGCGCTACCTTGACCATCACGACGACGAGTTTATCCGCCGCTGCCAGCGGGTGCGCGGCCAGTTCGTGCTGACCAGTTCGCTGTGCGCCATCGTGGCGATCAGCCTGGTCGGGCTGGCCATCTGGCATTAGCCCGGCGGGTGACCGACGAAAAAAAAGCAGACCGAAGTCTGCTTTTATCTGTAAGTCTGGCGGCGGTAGCACGGCGCTCGCTGCGTCGTGCTACCGCGTTTAACGCGATCAAATCAGCTTCAGCGCCACCCAGTAGAGTGAACCCGAAAGCAGAATCGAGATCGGCAGGGTAAACACCCACGCCAGCAGGATGCTGCGGATGGTTTTGCCCTGCACGCCGCCGCCGTCAACCACCATGGTGCCCGCCACGGAGGAGGAGAGCACGTGGGTGGTGGAGACCGGCATACCGGTATAACTGGCAACGCCAATCGATACCGCTGCGGTCATCTGCGCCGACATGCCCTGCGCATAGGTCATGCCGTTTTTACCGATCTTCTCACCGATGGTGGTGGCAACACGACGCCAGCCAACCATGGTGCCCAGCGACAGCGCCAGCGCCACGGCGAGAATAATCCACACCGGGGCATACTCAACGGTATTCAGCAGGTCGCCCTTCAGCTTGTTGAGGAAGCGTTTCTCATCAGCCGGGGTTTCCGGCAGCTTAGCGGCTTTCTCAGCGGTATCAGAGATGCACATCAGCAGGCGACGCAGCTGGCTGCGCTGGTCGACGTTAAGCGCATCATAGCTGGACAGATTATTCAGCAGCCCCTGCGCGCGCTGGATGGCCGGCAGTGCCCGCGCCGCATCACAGTGGAAATCATGCGGCCCTGAGCGTACCTCTTCCGGCGTCGGCAGCGCCGGTGGTGCCATCTGAATGATATGGGTCAGCGAGGCGGCGTTCTGCTGGTAATACTGCTCCAGATGGTTGACCGCATCCCGGGTACGGGTGATGTCATAACCGGTGGAGTTCATATTCACCACGAAGCCCGCCGGAGCCACGCCGATCAGCACCAGCATAATCAGACCAATGCCTTTCTGACCGTCGTTAGCGCCGTGCGAATAGCTGACGCCAATCGCCGACACGATCAGCGCGATACGCGTCCAGAACGGCGGCTTTTTCTTGCCGTCGATCTTTTCCCGCTCGGCCGGGGTCATATGAATACGCTGACGCTTGATGCTGCCGCTCCAGAAACGACGCAGCAGATACACCAGGCCGCCGGCGACCACCAGGCCAACGATCGGCGAGATAATCAGCGACATAAAGATGCCGATCATTTTCGGTACGTTCAGCGCATCCACCACCGAGGTGCCGGTCAGCAGCGCGTTGGTCAGGCCGATACCGATAATGGCACCAATCAGGGTATGGGAGCTGGAGGCCGGTAACCCAAAATACCAGGTGCCGAGATTCCAGATAATAGCAGCCAGCAGCATGGAAAAGACCATCGCCAGCCCGTGGGCCGATCCAACGTTAAGCAGCAGATCGGTGGGCAGCAGATGGACGATCGCGTAAGCCACGCTTAAGCCGCCCAACAGTACCCCGAAGAAGTTAAATACCCCGGCCATCACCACCGCTAACTGCGATCGCATTGCTCGGGTATAGATAACGGTTGCCACCGCGTTGGCCGTGTCGTGGAAGCCGTTAATCGCTTCGTAGACCAGCACAAACAGCAGAGCAAGAACCAGTAACAGGCCGGTATGGAAATCAAGACCAGCAAACAGATGTAGCATAAGCGTTACGCCATTTTGGAGGACATGAACGCGGCGCATTATCTGCGACAACCCGTGCCGGGGGAAAGGGAAATATAGACTTTTTTTGACATTACTCTGTCAGTTGTGTGACAGCTTGCGATGAAATCGCTGTCAAATCACTAAGTTACAAATTGTTACCGCCGCCTTTTTACCCGGAAGCTGGTATCGCCGCCGTCAACTCACTACAATCAGCGTTTTTAGCGGTTTTGGCCGGGGTGAGCAGTGGAAAAGTTTGACGTGATCGTGATTGGTGCCGGTGCGGCCGGGATGTTCTGCGCCGCACAGGCGGGCCAGAAAGGGCGTCGCGTACTGCTGCTGGATAACGGTAAAAAGGCCGGGCGCAAAATCCTGATGTCCGGCGGCGGCCGCTGTAACTTTACCAATCTCTACACCGAACCGGCGGCCTATCTCTCTGCTAACCCGCATTTCTGCAAGTCGGCGCTGGCGCGTTACACCCAGTGGGACTTTATCGATCTGATCAACCGCCACGGCATCGCCTGGCACGAAAAGACCCTCGGCCAGCTGTTCTGTGACGACTCGGCGCAGCAGGTGGTCGATCTGCTGCTGAAGGAGTGCGAGGCGGGCAGCGTCAGCGTGCGCCTGCGCAGCGAGGTGCTGGCGGTGACCCGTGATGACGCCGGTTATACCCTGCAGCTGAACGGCGCGGAGGTGCGGGCGGAGAAGCTGGTGATCGCCAGCGGCGGCCTGTCGATGCCGGGGCTGGGCGCATCACCGTTTGGCTATAAAATAGCCGAGCAGTTTGGCCTGAAGGTACTGCCCACCCGCGCAGGCCTGGTGCCGTTTACCCTGCACAAGCCGCTGCTGGAACAGCTGCAAATTCTCTCCGGCGTGTCGGTGCCGTCGGTGATGACCGCCGAAGACGGCACAGTATTTAAAGAGGCGCTGCTGTTCACCCACCGCGGCCTCTCCGGGCCGGCGGTGCTGCAGCTCTCCAGCTACTGGCTGCCCGGCGAATTTGTCACCATCGACCTGTCGCCGCAGCAGAGCCTCGACGCCTTTATCAATGAAGAGCGCAGCCAGCATCCGAATCTTAGCCTGAAAAACAGCCTGGCGAAAATTCTGCCCAAACGGCTGGTCGAGTGCCTGCAGCAGCTCGGCACGCTGCCGGAGTGTACCCTGAAACAGCTGAACAGCCGGCAGCAGGCGGAGCTGGTTGCCACCCTGCACCAGTGGCGGGTGCAGCCGAACGGCACCGAGGGCTACCGCACCGCCGAAGTGACGCTGGGCGGCGTTGATACCAGCCAGCTCTCCTCCAAAACCATGGAGGCGCGCGACGTGCCGGGGCTGTACTTTATCGGCGAAGTGGTGGACGTCACCGGCTGGCTGGGCGGCTATAACTTCCAGTGGGCGTGGAGCTCGGCCTGGGCGTGTGCGCAGGCGCTGTAACGACCAGAAAATCATCTGCTGTAGCGTTCTGACGCTCACTAACAGCCTGCCCAGGCCACGCCTGTAGCAGACTGATTGTGCCAGCACCGTCACGCCATCACCGGAGATCGTCACCATGAAGAAGCGGGATTTTATTACCCAGGATCTGCTGAGTAAGATCTATCAGGCGGCTCCTGGCCCGCTGCATAAGCTCCCCGGCGAGCGGGAGCTGGCGGAAGAGTATGGCGTCTCGCGCCATACGGTGCGCGCCGCGCTGAAGAAGCTGGTCAGCATCGGCATTATCCGGGTGGTACAGGGCTCGGGTATTTTTGTCAGCGAAAACGCCCGCAGCAATCCGCTGGTCTATAACTCAATTACGGAAAAGCGCTTCGATCAGATGCGCTACCGCCTGCTCAGCCTGCACAAGCGCCTGCCGGATAAAGATCAGCAGCAGGTGTTTGGCATCGGTGAAAATGAGTGGCTGTGGTACTTCTGCCGCCTGCGCTACGTGGACGAGCGCTGCACGCAAATTGAGACTTCAAGCCTGCCGCTTTCCCGTTTCCCGGACCTGACCCAGCAGGTGACTGAAAGCTCACTACAGCAGTATGTGACCGCCAGAGGCGACACCCTGTCGCACTTCCTCACCCATTATCAGGCGGTGGCGGTGGATAAAGCGCAGGCCGCGCTGCTGGGCTGCAGGCGCGGTGCACCGGCGATGAAGATCACCAACCGGGGGATACTGGCTGGAGGCGATGTGTGGATCCTGAGCGAGGTTATCGATATCCACTATGAATGTACCTGGGTTGCCCCGTTCAATGCCGATAACCTGCGTTTTCGCCGCGGCGATTAAGGCGTGTGCATCGCCCCGCCGGGCAGTCGGCTTTGCGTCCACTCGTGTGCACGATAGCAGCCGGGGAAGCGCGCCAGCGCGGCTTCATCGACGCGGATGCCGATGCCGGGACGATCGATGGGGTAGAGATAGCCACCTGCGGCCTGAGGCGTGTCCGGGAACACCGCAAGGGTACTGGCCTGCGCCGGAATAAACTCCTGAATTGCGGCGTTGTGCAGGTGGATATTAAGGTGGGTATTCACCGCCACGGCCACCGGCGTCATATCCGGCGGGCCGTGCCAGGCAAGGCGCACGCCGAACGCCTGGCAGAGCACCGCCAGCTTCAGCGCCGGGGTGATGCCGCCAATCTGCGACACGTGGCAGCGGATAAAATCAATCTGGCGGTTGACGATCAGATCGTGCCACTCGGCGGGATTGTTAAACAGCTCACCCAGCGCCAGCGGCACGCTGCTGTGCGCGCGGATCTGCGATAGCCAGCCGCTCTGCTGCGGCGAAACGATATCCTCCAGGAACCAGGGCTGATAAGGCTCCAGCGCTTTAGCCAGCTGAATCGCCTGCTGCGGGAACAGCCGCTCATGCACGTCGTGCAGGATGTGGAAGCGCTGGCCGTATTTCTCCCGTAGCGCTTTGAACATGGCGACGGTGTTGGCCATATACTCGTCCTGATCGTAGTAAGCCCCCGGGGTGGGTTCGCGGGTCTGATGTAAATTCTGCGGCGTACCACCGTAGAAACCGAGCTGGCAGCGGATGTAGCGATGGCCCTGCTCCAGCAGCGCGTCGATCTGCGGGTAGAGCGCATCGAGGCTTTCACCGGCGGCGTGGCTGTAGACGGCTATCGCATCCCGCGCTTTACCGCCAAACAACTGATAGAGCGGCATCTGCGCCAGCTGGCCTTTGATGTCCCACAGCGCCATATCCACCCCGGCGATGGCGTTATTCATCACCGGTCCATTTCGCCAGTAGGCGTTGACCTGCATCATCTGCCACAGGTCTTCGATGGCATTCGCGTCGCGGCCGATCAGCAACGGCTTCAGGTATTCATCCACCATGGTTTTCACCGCCAGCGGCCGTTGCTGGAACGTGGCGCAGCCGTAACCGACGACATTCTTGTCGGTGGTGACTTTTACCAGCACCAGGTTATGGCGGTCCGGTCGGGTGATAAAACATTCAACATCGTTGATGCGTGTCGGGGTCATGGTTGCTCCTGGCGGCTGACGAAACGCGAATTACTGCGGCTATTATTCCCGCGCTTCTTAACCCATTTCCAGCAATTTATTTTGGTCCGAACGCGCAAGCGAAAAGGTAAAAAAAACGGACCAATTTACTGCCTTAAGGGTTTTTTGAGCTTGTACTAAGTGGTTTTGTGAATGCCATCACCTTTTATTGGTTTGTTTATACGAAGCGCCATCCCGTACACTTTTTCACACATCCACGGCCCTCATCAGGGCAGATAAGGAGCGGGAAATGAGTCATTCAGCCATCATTGGTGACCTTATCCAGGGGGTAGGGGGAAGGGAAAATATTCATAAAGTCTGGCACTGTATGACCCGGTTGCGCTTCGATCTGGTTGATGAAGATAAAATCAATCGTCAGGCCATTCTTCAGCTGCCGGGAGTGCTGGGCGTTCAGTTACAGAGCGAACAGTTTCAGGTGATTATTGGCCCGGAGGTTGAGCGCTGGTATCAGCTGATTAACGGCGAGGCGGCACCTGCCACCGACGGACCGGCTACAGAGAAAAAGAAAAAAGGCTGGGTATCGCTGTTTATGGATACCGTCTCGGGCGTGTTCGGGCCGATTGTACCGGCGATCGCCGGGGCGGGGATGATCAAAGGCCTGCTGGCGGGCTTGATTGCTATGGGCCTGCTGTCGACCAGCAGTGATACCGTCAGGATCATCGATCTGATTGCCAGCGGGGTCTTCTGGTTCTTACCCTTCTTCCTCGCCGTTTCCGCCGCAAAGATGTTTAAAACCAATGAGTATCTGGCGATAGCGGTGGTGGCCTGCCTGATGTATCCCTCATTAATTGATGCGGCGAAACTGCTGGCCGGCGGCGCGCCGGGCGCGGTGCAGACCTGGTGGTTCGCCGGCCTGCTGCCCATTTCGGTGTTTAACTATGCGTCCAGCGTCATACCGGTGATCTTCTCGGTGCTGGCGCTGAGCTATATCCATCGCGCGGTGGACCGCATCATGCCGCAGGTGCTGAAAACCGTCTTTACGCCAACGCTGACGCTGTTTATTACCGCACTGGTGGCGCTGGTCGCCATTGGTCCCGCAGGCATCTGGCTGGGTAAAGGGCTGGCCTGGTGCATTCAGGGGCTGTTTGATACCTCGTCCGTGCTGGCGGGGCTGATCGTTGGGGCAATTCGCCCGGTGGCGATCCTTACCGGCATGCACCACGCGATGACCCCGATCGCGCTGCAGAACTTTGCCACCCAGGGGTACGACATGCTGATGCCGATGATGTGCATGGCCAATATGGCGATTGCCGGTGCCACCTTTGCCATCTGGTTTCGCAACCGGCATCGTGCCGATCGCACGGTCACCCTGTCGGCGGCGGTGTCGGCGCTGCTGGGGATCACTGAACCTGCGCTGTTTGGCGTGCTGACGCGGGAGAAGCGGGCTTTCGTCGCCGCGATTATTGCCAGCAGCATTGCTTCTGCCTTTGTCGCCTTCTTCGGCGTACGGCTGTTCGGCTATATCCTGTCCAGTATTTTCAGCCTGCCCGCCTACATCGGTCCCTGGTTCCCGTATGCCATTAGCGGGGTACTGATTGCGCTGGTGCTGTCGTTCAGCCTGACGCTGCTGCTGGTCGGCAGGGGCGCTGAACGGTCAGCCGCTGATGGCGGGGGAGGCTGAATCAGTAAAGCGTGACGAACCCGATCACCCCCACCATTCTGGTGACAATGGTCGGGTTGTCAGTAAAACTGACCCGCTTGCTGTCGGCGCGGCATTATAAGGTGCAGAGCGGAGGCGGGCTGCTGGCCGGGGCAGACACCACCACCGCCGGCACCTGACGCGCCAGCAGATCCACCGGCAACGGCGTGCTCAGCGGAACGGGCTATCGCTGCGCGTTGGCCAGCGGTGCCTCGGCCAGAAACGCGGCCAGCGGTGCCTCGGCCAGAAACGCGGCCAGCGCACGCCGGGCCTGATTCAGTGCTTCATCTGCCACCGGCTGGCCCGGCAGATAAACGAACTGCACGCGGTGGATGCCGACGGTAGCAAGCGTGTGCCGCAGGTAAGGCGTCAGGAAATCCGGCTGCCTTGCCGCATCCCCTGTACAGATACCGCCCGACCTGACCAGCACCAGCGTCGGCCTGTCGCGCAGCAGCCCCACTTTCCCCTCCGGCGTATTAGTAAAGCTGCGCTCAATACGCAGCACATAGTCAATCCACAGCTTCAGCGCGGCCGGCACGGTAAAGTTGTGCATCGGCGTGGCGATCAGCAGCCTGTCGCAGGCTTCCAGCTCGCTAATCAGACGCTCTGAAACTGCCAGCGCCGGATCGCTGTCCGGCGCGGCTGAGGTGAGAGCCTGCGCGTACCGTGCGGACAGCGGGGCAAGCGGCTCAGCCGCCAGGCTGCGGGTGATAAGAGGGAGGTCATCACCCGCTAAACCCCTTTCGCGTAGCGCAGCCTGCACTAACCGTGTACCCGATGAAGTGTTGCCAAACGGGCTGCATTCAAGGAAAAGCGTCTTTTTCATGCTTTATGGCACCTGTAACGCCTGGCTGAAGTGCAGCCCTTTTGAGAGCAGTCCCTGATGAAAATAGAACCGCTGTGCCAGGGCATTGCCTAAGGCGGTATCCAGCACCAGATGCGCACAGTTTTGCTGCTTTGCCTCCTCGCGCAGCGCGTCGATCAGCCTGCCGCCAACGCCCTGGCTGCGTGCCTCAGCGGCGACAACAAGGTCATCAACGTAGAGGAACCGGCCGTATAACAGATTTTCCTGCAGGCGATAGCCCGCCAGCCCCATCAGCTGTTCGCTCTGCCATGCGCCAAGCAGGCGATAGCCTTGCCCGGCCTGACGAACGATCTGCGCCGCAAAAGTATCTGCATCGGCGAGATGCGGCCGTAGCTCGCGCATCAGCGTGAAGCTGGCCTGCCGGTCCCGTTCCGGGTCAATCAGGCTGAAGTGATAAGTACCCATAGTTAACCCCTGATGATTAAACAGTAACCTGTGTACTTTAGGCAGGCGGTCTGGCCGGTTAAAGAGACAAGAACTGACTAAAATGCTGGTTCATCGCGCGGGGAGGGACGGCGGCGATAATGATCCCCCTGGCACGGGGCCCTGCGGGTGAGCCAATCCGCAATTTTTACTTCTGGCCTACCAGAATTTGATAGGTGTTTTTGTATATACTAATAATGCCTTTATTATTAAGTATGAATTTAGTATCTGATTTTATTGTGTTTTTAAAAAATTGATTGGTCGATATTTTGTATATACTATTCTTAACAGGTTGTGGGCCACTAAGGATGGATATGCACCATGGATTTGATCATGCCTTCTTCAGTCACAGCAAAAATTTTGCAAAAACACGGTGTGTTACCGAAAGAGGTTCATGAGTGTTTTTATAACCGAATCGGAAACTATCTGATTGATACCAGAGAAAAAAATAAGACCCGACCACCGACGTTGTGGTTTGTTGCCGAACAGACCGGGGAAGGCGGTTAAAAATATGTTTCGTACCCGCCGGGGTGGGTAATGCATTTGGTTTACCGGTACTGAAGACGGCTTATCCACCGGATGCCACCGAAGAAGCACTCTGGCGCAAACATGGGCTGTAAGGGTTTAACTGATTCAGCAAGGACGCTAAATGCGGGCTCAAAAGGTTCGAAGAGGAATACGCGATGAGTAAAAAGACCCCTGAACTGTTAGATGATGTGGATGAATGGGAAAAACGCGCGCTGGGTGCCTCTGAGGAGCATGTTGCCGTGGCCCCCCGGCAATATGCTGACGAAACAGACGAACAGCTCGGGCTGCAGGCGATCTCAATCCGGCTGCCGAAGTCACTGATTCGGGACCTCAAAGAGATTGCTGCCCGATATGATCTTGGCTATCAGCCGATGGTCAGAGACCTGTTAAACCGTTTTGCCGTCGCTGAGCAAAAAAAATATTTCACCGAACAGCTGGGTAAATACACGGTCGCAGAAGAGCGCTCACAGGAAGATACCGCGCCTGTTTCTGAATTTATCGCCGGTTTGAAGAGGCAGGCGTGAAGTGGATGAGTCGCTAAGAGCATGGGCATTGCAACAACGGTTTATTGCCAGGGCGATGGCATCCCGTCTCAGAGCGAAAGAAACAGCAGATTATCGGCCTGCCTCTGAGGTTTTAAACCGGCTGGTCTTGAAGCTGCACGCTGCGCAGTTTAAGTACCCGCGAAAATAAGGGTCTGACTAACAGTTTTCTTGCACCCTAACGCTCATTTTGACGGTATCTGCAATCATATTGAGCGGATCGGATAAGGTAGCGCTGCGGCAGATGCAGTAAGCTGGTGTTCTGACGGCCAGCGGCCTTTACTTCCCCTTTTTCAGGAACAGACAGCCATGAAACTCTACAGTGACAGCTTTAACGACGGTGCGGCGATCCCGGGCGAATTCGCCTTTGCGGTAGCGGGAAGCGACGAGCCGATTGCGCTCTCCAGCAACCGCAACCCGCACCTGCGCTGGGAAGATGTGCCGGCAGGGACGCAGTCGCTGCTGCTGATCTGCCACGATCCGGACGTGCCTTCCCGCGCGGACGACGTTAACCAGGCGGGCCGCACCGTCTCACGCGATCTGCCGCGTATCGACTTCGCCCACTGGATCCTGCACGGCATTGCACCCGACGTGCGTGAGATTGCCGCAGGCAGCCACTCGTCGGCGATTACCGCCGGCGGTAAACCGGGCACCAGCCTGCCGACTGAATTTGAGCACGGCATCAACGACTATACGCTGTGGTTCAGCGGCGATACGCAGATGGCCGGCAGCTACTTTGGCTATGACGGCCCGTGCCCGCCGTGGAACGACGAGCTGATGCACCGCTATATCTTCACCCTCTACGCGCTGGACGTGCCATCGCTGACCATCGAAGGTGAGCCGGTGCTGGCTAACGTCAGGACCGCGCTGGGCAAGGTCGGCGTGCTGGCCGAAGCCAGCCTGACCGGGCTGTATACGCTGAATCCTGACGTCTGAGCCGCCGGGCAGCCGCAGAGCAGGTGGTAAATCCCGCCGAGCCTCGCTGTACTTTTTGTCGCCCTGCCGTAAGATGAAAGCCCGCTTTCATATGAAAGCGGCAGACGACAACGTGAGGTCACAGTGCAACGGCGGCATCAGCAGATTCTGGAACGGTTAGAGAGCAAGGGCAAGGTCAGCGTGGCGGAGCTGGCGCAGTGGCTGGGCGTCTCCGGCGTGACCATCCGCAAGGATCTGGTGGCGCTGGAGCAGCTGAACCGGCTGCGGCGCGCCCACGGCTTTGCCCTCGCCTTAAACGATCTGAATCAGCGCATCGGCAACAACGTCAGCGTAAAAGAGGCGATGGCCAGAAGCGCGCTGTCGCTGCTGACCGCCGGTGACACGCTGTTTATCGAGGCCGGCAGCAGCAACGCACACCTGGCGCGGGAAATTGGCCGCTCCGGCCTCGACGTCACGGTGGTAACGCCCTGCCTGTACGTGGCCAGCGAGCTGAAAAACGGCCCGCAGGAGGTGGTGGTGCTGGGCGGTGTGCTGCAGAAGCGCAGCGAGTGCCTGGTCGGCCCGCTGACCCGGCTGGGCATCAGCAGCATCAACGTCAACAAGGTATTTATCGGCATCGACGGCTACACGCCGCAGCAGGGCTTTACCGGCCGCGACGTGATGCGTGCGGAGAATATCCGGCTGGCGCTCGAGAAACGCGTGGAAAACGTTGTGATTGCCGAATCGGATAAATTCGGCAGGCTGTTTCCGTTTAACGTTGCGCAGCATGCGGATATCGGCACGGTAATCACCGACCGGCTGCTGGCGGAGGAGTATCTCGCGGTACTGCGCCAGCATGATATCAGGGTGCTGATGGCCTGAAGGCGGCCACGTCGATGCCGTGACGGCGGATCTTGTTATACAGCGCGCCGCGCGACAGGTTCAGCGTCAGCGCCACCTGGCGCAGATTGCCCTGCAGCTCGCGCAGGCAGGCTTCGATCTGCGCTTTTTCAACCGCTTTCAGGCTGCCGCTGGCGCTGCTCGTCGCGCTGCCGCGCAGCGGTCCGGCGCTCAGCCGCAGCTCGTCCGGCAGGTTGTCCGCCGCGATCGTCGCCCCTTCGCAAATATTCAGCGTACGTTCGACGACGTTCTCCAGCTCACGCACGTTACCCGGCCAGGCATAGCCGCTCAGCACGCGCAGCGCCTCATCGCTGAAGGCCGGCAGCGGCCGCTGCAGCGCCCGGCTGACTTTATCGCAGAACAGGGCGGTCAGGTCGGCAATATCCTCGCGGCGCTCGCGCAGCGGCGGCACCGCCAGGCCAATCACGTTAAGGCGGAACCACAGGTCGCGGCGGAACGAACCGTTCTCCACCGCTTTCAGCAGGTCGCGGTGGGTGGCGGCGATAATCCGCACGTCCACCGCCAGCGGCCGCTTGCCGCCGATACGCGTGACTTCCCCCTCCTGCAGTACGCGCAGCAGGCTGGTCTGCGCCTCCAGCGGCATATCGCCGATCTCGTCGAGGAACAGCGTGCCGCCGTCGGCCAGCTCAAATTTCCCCGCCGCGCCGCCCTTACGTGAGCCGGTAAAGGCCCCGTCTTCATAACCAAACAGCTCGCTCTGCACCAGATCGCGCGGCAGCGCGCCGCAGTTCAGCGCCAGGAACGGCCCGCTCTGGCGCGCGCTGGCGTTGTGGATCGACTGGGCAAACAGCTCCTTGCCGGTGCCGCTTTCGCCGCTCAGCAGCACGGTACTGTCGCTGCGTGCCGCCGCACGCGCCATATTCAGCACGCTGCGCAGCGCCGCCGACTGGCCGCAAATCATCTCAAAGCTGTAGCTGGCGCTGCTGCCGAGCACCCGGCGGGTGATTTCACGGATGCGGCGGTGCTCGCGCAGCGAGATCACCCGGCCGCCTTCCGGGGTGATCACCACTGAAATCAGGCAGGAGACGCGGGTGCGGCCGTCCGGGCAGACGGTCAGGTTGCGGTCGCGGCAGGCGGGCAGGGCCTTGAGGCTGATGCCCTCCGGCTTCAGCACCGCATCAATATCCTGATATCGCACCTCATCGCTCAGCGCCAGCACCTGGCGGGCATACGGGTTAAGCAGGCGGATCGTGCCCTGCGGGCCGGTAACGATCACCCCTTCATGCAGCGACTCGACGATTGAGGCCTGCTCGTTAAGCAGCTGTCGCAGCTTAAGCTGCTGCGAAATCGCTTCCGCCGCGGCCTGCACGGTGCCGAGCGTGTGGTAGTGAAAGGCGTGCTGGCTGGCGGTCAGCGTCAGCACGCCGAGCAGGTTGCCCAGCTCGTCGCGCACCGGTGCGGCCGCGCAGTGTTTACCGCGCTCGCGCAGCGCGCGCATATAGTTCTCTTCGCTGAGCAGCCACACCAGCCGGTTTTCGCTCAGGCAGCGCCCGGAGCAGTTAGTGCCCTGCACCGACTCCAGCAGAATACTGCCGATCGGCGTTAAATCCTGGCCGCAGAAGGCAATGGTCACGCCATGCGCATCGGTCAGGTTGATATGGCCGTCCGGGTTATAGGCCAGCAGGTTACGCATCACCTCCTGCGCGATGGTAATCAGCCCGGCGTTGCTCTCCAGCACCGCGCGCAGCTGCTCGGGCGCAATAAAGGTGTAGCGGAACGCTTCGGGGTTAATGCCCAGCCGGCGGCTGCGCTGCCACGAAGCCAGCACCGTGCCGCGTAAACCGGGTGGCGTCTGGCCGGCGGCGAACGCATCCCACGCCCGGTTCAGCTCCCCCGGCTGTGCCGACAGCGGCGCCTCCGACATGCGGGCAATCAGCCCCCACTCCTCTTCCCCGAACTGCCCCTGCTCGCTCATGCTGCCACTCCTGCCGAATTGAGGTGTTCATAATACAGACATGTTCACAAATCATGTTCTGTTTATAAACATGCTGTGATCGCCATCATTTTTTAACTGACTGAAATTTCAGGATATCGGAGTTGGCACAGCCCTTGCTAACTGACATGTATCTGGCCTGCGGTGTCTTACCCGATCCCCGGTTGCGTCATTAAAACAACAACTCCACACCCTACACATAAAGGAAATTAGCATGTCTGAGACTCAAAAAGTGATTCGCGTTGGCCTGATCGGCGCCGGTCGTATGGGCTCTTTCCACGGCCAGACGCTGGCGCAGCGGATCCCGGGCGCAACGCTGGCAGCGGTGGCCGATCCGGTGCCGGGGGCGGCAGAACGTCTGGCCGCGAAACTGGGTGCGGCAAAGTTCTTTACCGATCCGCAGGCGCTGCTGAACGATCCTGAAATCGATGCCGTGGCGATCGTCTCCCCGGCGCGTACCCACGCTGAACTGGTGGTGGCGGCGGCGAAAGCCGGTAAAGGCGTCTTCTGCGAGAAACCGATGGCGGTCACGCTGGAAGAGGCGGACCAGGCGATTGCCGCCGCGAAAGAGGCGGGCGTAGTGCTGCAGGTCGGCTTTAACCGTCGTTACGTCAGCGGTTTCAGCGCGGCGTACCAGGAGATCAAAGCGGGAAAAATCGGTACGCCACAGCTGCTGCGATCCACCACCCGTGACCCGGTGCTGAACGATCCGTCGCGCATCCCGCACTGGACCATCTTCCTGGAAACGCTGATCCACGACTTCGATATCCTGCTGCACCTTAACCCGGGCGCGAAGCCGGTTTCAGTCTATGCGGTGGCCGATGCGCTGGTGCGCCCGGACTTTAAAGAACAGGGCCTGCTGGATACGGCGGTGGTCAATATCCGCTTTGATAACGGCGCGATCGCCACCGCAGAAGCCAACTTCCAGGCGGTGTACGGCTACGACGTGCGTGCCGAAGTGTTCGGCAGCCAGGGGATGCTGCAGGCGGGCAGTATCAATATCAACAACTGCGTGCGTTATACCGCAGCGGGGATCTCCATCGATACTTCACGTCAGGATACCGACCTGCTGCATGATGCGTATGTCGCAGAACTGACTGATTTTGTTGATTGTGTGCGCAACAAGCGTCAGGCTGAAGCCAGTGGCGAAGCCGCCCGTAACGCGCTGGCCGTGGCGCTGGCCTGCATCGAATCCGTGCAGACTAACCAGCCTGTGCAACCGTAAGGAGCCTGAATATGTCGCACTACTCGCTTTCCGTTTGTGCTGAAATGGTGTTTACCGATCTGCCGTTTATCGAGCGCGTCGAACGACTGCACGCGCTGGGCTTTGGCGTGGAGATCTGGGACTGGACGAAAAAGGATATCGACGCGCTGGTCAGCACCGGCGCGCGCTTTACCTCAATGACCGGCTATATCTCCGGCAACCTGACTGATGATGAGGAGATCGCGCAGCTGCTCTCCAGCGCCGCCGAGTCGCTGCGGGTGGCCGAACGCCTGAACTGTCCGTCGCTGAACCTGCACGGCACCGGGCTGAACAACGTCGGCCTGCCGGTGAAGCCGGTAGAGGTGGTGACCGGCGCGATGTGGCTGAAGGCGAAAGAGACGCTGTCGGCGCTGGCCGCCTTAGGCGAACAGGCCGGGCGCGTCTTTACCCTTGAAAACCTGAATACCGCCGTCGATCATCCGGGCACACCGTTCGCCAGGGCAGAAGAGACGCTGGCGCTGGTCAGCGCGGTGAACAGCCCGTGGCTGAAGATGAACCTGGATATCTACCATGCGCAGATCGGCGAGGGCAACCTGGTGGAGCTGATCCGCCGCAGCGATAAGCATATCGGTGAGATCCAGGTGGCGGACGTGCCGGGCCGCCAGGAGCCGGGCACCGGCGAAATCAACTACCCGGCGATCGCCCGCGCGCTGGCGGGTATCGGCTACGGCGGCGTGGTGGCGCTGGAGGGCTGGGCGTCCGGGGATTCGGTGCAGGCGGTGGAGGCGTTCCGTAAGGCGTTTACGCTGTAATGCGGCGAGCACTCATCTGATGGTCGGCGGTGGAATTGCACCGCGACTACAACACCATCAGCATGGGCGTGCTGCATGACTTCTTCGGCTGCCTGGCGCTGGAAAACCGCGACAAAATCCTCGCCCGCAACCAGAAATTGCTGCGCGAAAACCTGCAGACGCTGGACGCGTGGGTGCAGGGCGAGCCGTTAATCAGCTATGTCAAACCGCAGGCGGGCACCATCGCGCTGCTGAAGTATGACCTGCCAATAGGCTCCCGTGATTTCTGTATTCGCCTGCTGCAGCGCTATGGCGTCATGTTCACCCCCGGCGAGGCGCTGGATGTGGAAGGCTATCTGCGGATTGGTTTTGCCAATAATCCTGAGGTGCTGAAAAGCGGGCTGCCACGGGTCAGTCAGTTCCTGCGCGAGCTGGCGGCGGAGCTGCAGTAACCGGGGAAACAACAGACCTCGGGGTGCTCACTACTCTTTTTGGGGCGGGGATAAGCTCTGCCTTAATTTATGGCAAAGGGTGGTTCCTCCTCCCCGTTTTATCAGCAGCATAAGTGGCATTTATATCAAGCATGAATCACAAATCGGATGGTGTTTATGGATACAGAAGAAGAGATAAATCAACGCAGAGATGAAGATGGCCTGTAACAGGTTTCGATAATATGGGGGGCTCAGAAAAACGTAAGCCACCTCCGGATTAAAGTGGCAGGTAAATAATTTTACCCTGACGCTCAGCCTCGGCCCTGGCGGCCATAAAATGCTTCATCATCTCAACTTTTGCTTTATGGATGGCCTCGAAATCAATTTTATTCTCAGGCTGGATAATTTTTTGTCCGTACGGCATAAGCTGCTCCATTATTAATGAACGTCAGCCCCAACTTTCCGGCTAACCTCTTCGCATACCGTGAGTATATGGTATGCAGTTCTTGACGTTCTGCTGCAAAAAACAGAACCTGTATGGTCAGATTGTCAGCAACTCTGAGCATTAAGTCAACCAGTGTGGCATACAGATATTGCAGCTCAGAAAGTGTCAAGACGAATGAGCTAACCGGTTTTTCAAAGATATTTACAGGTTCTTCTCCAGGTACAGGATAATCTCGTTGCTGCTTTGCTCTGTCCAATTGAGCAATGTCTGCAAAGCTGACTACTGAGACGCATAAAGTCTTCATCTCCTCGCCAATCATGGTATACAGGGTTTCCGCTGCAATAGGATCATCGGATGGCGGGCAAAAGACGAGACGGTAAGATGCACGACGGCTGCTGTTTCCTGAAAATGTGAATTCGATGTCAAGGTAAGCCATTTCTCCAAACATGGCTAAACCCGGTATTAACAGTTTGTGCGTATGCATAAATGCGATGTTCCTTCATCGTTCTGTTAAAATTTTCCGTTACAAATAAAATGCATTCAGTTAAAAGTGACTTATAATTTCCAAAATGGTGATGATAACGTTAATGGATTAATTTTGGGGAGCTATTCATGCTGTTAACAACACACAGCGATATTTAAACACCTGTCTTAAGCTGCCAGTTAGCAGCAGAGTCAAGCTAAGCTACGGATTCAGTGAACTGAAAAGAGCACTAAAACGGTGGTGGAGAACCGGCCGCTGCCGCTGTGAGCGGGGGAGGTGATCCACTCGCCGGGGGACACCCGGCGATTTAATGATCAGACAAGCGGCTGTCGATGGCGTGGAGGTCGTAGCCGATGGGTTACTCTGTCGCGATCGCCGCGCGCTGCCTGCGCGACAGGCCATACCCGGCTAAGGCGCAGATCGCGATAAACCACGGAATAATCTGTACCCACTTCGAGTCGCTGCCGCTCAGCAGCTGTAAATTGTTGATCACCAGAATCAGGGTGGCGGCCATCGCAATCAGCGCCAGCAGCGGGGCCCAGAACACCTGCCAGCCGCTGTGCGTATGGCGCGTCTGGCGGAAAAAGGCGATCACGGCGGCCGAGACGCCCACCTGCAGCAGCAGTATTGACAGGGTGGCGATGGCCGAACCGAAGGCGAAGATCTGTCCGACCGGGTCGACCCCCATGCTACCCAGCGCGGCCAGCAGCAGCAGAAAAATGACGCTGTGCAGGTGGCTTGCATTATGCGGCGTGCCGTTTGTCGGGTGGGTGCGGCACAGCTCTTTCCAGATCAGCCCGTCGCGGCTGATGCTGAACAGATAACGGGAAATGTTGTTATGAAAGGCCATAGCGGCGGCGAACAGGCTGGTGATCAGCAGGACGGACATGGTCTCCACCGCCCACTGGCCGACCACACTGCGGGTGATGGCAAAGAACAGGCTGCCGGGATCCTGACGCGCCAGCGTCACCAGCTGGCCGAAGTCGTAAGCCTGCAGCAGTGCGAAGCTGGTAAAGCAGAAAAAGGCGCTGATAATCAGCAGCGCACAGAGCGTAGCGCGCGGCACGGTTTTCTGCGGATCGCGGCACTCTTCGGCATAAATCGCCGTGG
>NZ_JRZZ01000023.1:0-71873 GCF_002865965.1 Erwinia sp. B116 | reverse complement strand
CGTATTGTGGCGGTAACCGCCTGTCCGACCGGCGTGGCGCACACCTTTATGGCGGCGGAAGCTATCGACACCGAAGCGAAAAAACGCGGCTGGTGGGTGAAGGTGGAGACCCGTGGTTCCGTGGGTGCCGGTAACGCAATTACCGCAGAAGAAGTGGCGGCGGCGGATCTGGTGATCGTCGCGGCCGATATTGAGGTGGACCTGGCGAAATTCGCCGGTAAGCCGATGTACCGTACGTCTACCGGCCTGGCGCTGAAGAAAACCGCGCAGGAGCTGGATAAAGCGGTGGCGGAAGCCAAACCTTACCAGCCTGCGGGTGGCCAGCAGGCCGCCGCAGGTGATGATAAGAAAGAGAAGGCCGGTGCCTACCGTCACCTGCTGACCGGCGTGTCTTACATGCTGCCGATGGTGGTGGCAGGGGGCCTGAGCATCGCGCTGTCGTTCGCCTTTGGTATCACCGCCTTTAAAGAGCAGGGTACGCTGGCCGCCGCGTTAATGCAGATCGGTGGCGGCAGCGCCTTCGCGCTGATGGTCCCGGTGCTGGCGGGCTTTATCGCCTTCTCGATCGCCGACCGTCCGGGTCTGACCCCAGGCCTGATTGGCGGCATGATCGCCACCAGCATCAACGCCGGCTTCCTTGGCGGCATTATCGCCGGCTTTATCGCCGGTTATGCGGCGAAGTTCTTAAGCCAGAAGGTCAAACTGCCGACCAGTATGGAAGCGCTGAAGCCGATCCTGATCATCCCGCTGGTCGCCAGCCTGATTACCGGCCTGCTGATGATTTACGTGGTGGGTAAACCGGTGGCGGGCATTATGGCCGGCCTGACCAGCTGGCTGGCGAACATGGGTACCGCCAACGCGGTGCTGCTGGGCGCGGTGCTGGGCGGCATGATGTGTACCGATATGGGTGGCCCGGTGAACAAAGTGGCTTACGCCTTCGGCGTCGGCCTGCTGAGCTCGCAGACCTATGCGCCGATGGCGGCGATTATGGCGGCCGGTATGGTGCCACCGCTGGCGATGGGTGTGGCAACGCTGGTTGCGCGCCGTAAGTTCAACAAGGGTCAGCAGGAGGGCGGCAAAGCGGCGCTGGTTCTCGGCCTGTGCTTTATCTCTGAAGGCGCGATTCCGTTCGCCGCCCGTGACCCGATGCGCGTGCTGCCCTGCTGCATCGTCGGCGGTGCGCTGACCGGTGCGCTCTCCATGTGGATTGGCGCCAAACTGATGGCACCGCACGGTGGCCTGTTCGTGCTGCTGATCCCGGGCGCGATTACGCCGGTGGTTGGCTACCTGCTCTCTATCGTTGCCGGTACGCTGGTGGCGGGCCTGACTTACGCGGTGCTGAAGCGCCCGGAAGCGGAGCTGGCAAAAGCCTGATTCACCGAGTAATACAAACCAGCCCCTGCCTGCGCAGGGGCTTTTTTTTGCCTCTTATCCGGACCCGCTCGTAAAACTAAAAATATAAACTGTGGTTTATATAAAGTGCTAGACTCAACGTGCACAGTAAAGGAATTTGGCGGTGGAGAAATGGATTGTCGATACCACAGAACGTTTTGACCGGTGGCTGAGAAGTCAGGATGAAGCCATGATTGAGGACGTGCTTTCCAGCCTGCAGACGCTTGAGCTGTTTGGACCCAGACTGGGACGGCCAGATGTTGATCAGATTAAAGGCTCTGCATTCAAAAATATGAAAGAGTTGCGTGTTCAGAGTAACGGGCGCCCTGTAAGGGCATTCTTTGCTTTTGACCCCCTGAGAATGGCTATTGTGCTGTGTGCGGGGGATAAAACCGGTCAGAAGAGTAAGCGATTTTACAGCGAGATGATAAAAATCGCTGATGCAGAATACACGAAGCATCTGGAAGGAATAAGCACATGACCAAACTGAGCCAACTGATTGCCGAGCGCTCTGCGGAGTCTCAACAGCGTATTCGCGAGAAAACGGAAGCAAAAATTCTTGAGATCCGTTTGCGGCAGTTACGTGAAGAACAGCATCTTTCACAGAGTGAACTGGCCGCTAAAATGGGCGTCAGCCAGCCAGCCATTACGGCGATTGAGTCTCGAGGCGAGGAAATTAAGCTGGCGACTTTAAAAAAGTACGTTGAGGCACTGGGCGGAAAGGTCAGTCTGAACATTGAGATGCCTGGCGGAAGCGGGCGCATTTATCCGGTTTAAATCGGTGCAGATAAGCACCTGTCCGCATCCTTCCTGAGCCCACATTATCGTGGGCTCTTACAACACGCGGTGTTAAGCCCGCTTCGCAAACCTGATGCTGGCTTAATCTGTCATCCGCGATTGCGCGACTATGACGACACCTGCTCCGACTTAAGCCACGCAATTTCATCGATCCAGATATCCGGATTGATGGTTTCCAGAATCATCGGGATACCGTCGAAGCGCGGGTCTTTCATCAGCCAGCTGAAGGCGGCCTTGCCGATATTGCCCTCGCCGAGGCTGTGGTGGCGGTCAACCCGGCTGTTAAAGGCGCTTTTGGCATCGTTCAGGTGCATGCCGCGCAGGTACTGAAAACCCACCACCCGTTCAAATTCGGCAAAGGTGTTCTCACACTCCTCTTCACTGCGCAGATCGTAGCCGCCGGCAAAGGCGTGGCAGGTGTCAATGCAGACGCCGACGCGGGATTTATCCTCCACGCCGTCGATGATTGCCGCCAGGTGCTCGAAGCGGAACCCCAGATTGCTGCCCTGACCGGCGGTATTTTCAATCACGGCGGTCACGCCCTCGGTTTTATCCAGCACGATATTCAGCGACTCGGCGATGCGCTTTAAGCAGGCTTCTTCGCTAATCTGCTGCAGATGGCTGCCCGGATGGAAGTTGAGCAGGCTCAGCCCCAGCTGCTGGCAGCGGGTCATCTCATCGAGAAACGCCTCGCGGGATTTTTCCAGCGCCTCCTCAACCGGGTGGCCGAGGTTAATCAGGTAGCTGTCGTGGGGCAGGATCTGCGCCGGGGTAAAACGGTACTGCTCACACGCCTGTTTAAAGGCGGTAATCACCTCATCCGTCAGCGGCGCGGCGCGCCACTGGCGCTGATTCTTGGTAAACAGCGCGAAGGCAGTGGCTTCGATTTCTGCCGCGCGTTTCACCGCCTGGTCCACGCCGCCAGCGGCGCTAACGTGGGCACCGATAAATTTCATGCCTTACTCCTGTTAATGACTCGATTTTACTGCCGGTTATGATAACTGCAAACGTGCGGTGAACGCAGGTTTTGATGAAAATGGCCTTCACAGATGCCGTATAAAGCCCACCTGCCGGTGTAAGCTGTCAGTGAAGTTGCTCCACAGGCAGTTTAAGAGCCGCGTATTTGCTTAAAAGAATCACGGGTTATATATTGGAAATCTACCACTATAAGTATTAATCAGCCGACGCAGCGATCGGCATTAAGTGCCATTTTTGAAGCAAGAGTCAGAAGGGGAAGGATTATGCACATTACGCTACGCCAGCTGGAAGTCTTCGCCGAAGTGTTAAAAAGCGGCTCCACCACCCAGGCCTCGCAGGTGCTGTCGCTGTCGCAGTCGGCGGTCAGCGCCGCGCTGGCCGATCTGGAGGGGCAGCTTAGCGTACAGCTGTTTGACCGGGTCGGGAAGCGGCTGGTGGTGAACGAGCACGGGCGACTGCTCTATCCACGCGCCGTCGGGCTGCTGGAGCAGGCCCAGGAGATCCAGCAGCTGTTCCGCGACGATAACGGCGCGCTGCGCATTGCCGCCAGCAGCACTATCGGCAACTACCTGCTGCCGGGAATGATCGCCGGCTACCGCCGCGACTACCCGACGCTGCCGCTGGAGCTGAGCGTCGGCAACAGCCAGGACGTGATCACCGCGGTGGCCGATTTTCAGGCCGATATCGGCCTGATCGAAGGGCCCTGCCATATGGCTGAACTGGTGACCGAGCCCTGGCTGGAGGATGATCTGGTGGTGTTTACCGCGCCCGGCGCGGCGATCCTCAGCCAGCCGGTGACGCTGGCCAGCCTGGCTGAAGCGCCGTGGATCCTGCGCGAACACGGCTCCGGCACGCGGGAGATCGTCGATTATCTGCTGCTGTCGCACCTGCCGAGCTTTGAGCTGGCGCTGGAACTGGGTAACTCAGAGGCGATCAAGCACGCGGTGCGCCACGGGATGGGCGTCAGCTGCCTGTCACGCCGGGTGATCGCCGAGCAGCTGGAGATTGGCACGCTGGTGGAACTGCCGCTGCCGTCGCCACTGCCGAAGCTGAAACGCACCCTGTACCGCATTCATCACCGGCAGAAGCACCTGTCGAAGGCGCTGGAACGTTTCCTTAGTTACTGTAAAGAGTAGGCCCTGGCGGACGTAACCGGCCTTAGCCTGGCGGCCAGCGCGCTTGCGAAAACTGCCATAACTAATAATTATGGCAAAATTATGAACCTAACTTATAACCGAGGGTAATCACTATACGCGCTGCGGCAGGTTGCTATAATCGCGCCTCATTTTTGACACAGACAGCGGTAACACATGGATCATGACACAAAAACAACACAACAACCTGGCTTAAGGCGCGTACTTAAAGCCCGCCACTTAACGATGATCGCCATTGGCGGTTCGATCGGTACCGGTCTGTTTGTCGCCTCCGGCGCCACGATTTCTCAGGCGGGGCCGGGCGGTGCGCTGCTCTCCTACGCGCTGATCGGCCTGATGGTCTACTTCCTGATGACCAGCCTCGGCGAACTCGCCGCCTTTATGCCGGTTTCCGGCTCGTTCTCCACCTACGGTTCAAAGTACGTTGAAGAGGGCTTCGGCTTCGCGCTGGGCTGGAACTACTGGTACAACTGGGCGGTGACCATCGCCGTTGACCTCGTCGCCGCACAGCTGGTGATGAACTGGTGGTTCCCGGACACCCCGGGCTGGATCTGGAGCGCGCTGTTCCTCGGCCTGATCTTCCTGCTTAACTACATCTCGGTGAAGGGCTTCGGCGAAGCGGAGTACTGGTTCTCGCTGATTAAAGTGGTGACGGTGATTATCTTTATTGTCGTTGGCATGGCGATGATCGTCGGCATTCTGCACGGGGCTGAAAATGCCGGCTGGCACAACTGGCAGACCGGCGACGCGCCGTTCGCCGGCGGCTTTGCGGCGATGATTGGCGTGGCGATGATCGTTGGCTTCTCGTTCCAGGGTACCGAGCTGATCGGCATTGCGGCCGGTGAGTCAGAAGACCCGGCGAAAAATATTCCGCGCGCGGTGCGTCAGGTATTCTGGCGCATCCTGCTGTTCTACGTGTTTGCCATTCTGGTGATCAGCCTGATTATCCCGTACACCGACCCGAGCCTGCTGCGCAACGACGTGAAAGACATCAGCGTCAGCCCGTTCACGCTGGTGTTCCAGCACGCCGGCCTGCTGTCGGCGGCGGCGGTGATGAACGCGGTGATCCTGACGGCGGTGCTGTCGGCGGGGAACTCCGGCATGTACGCCTCCACGCGGATGCTCTATACCCTGGCCTGTGAAGGCAAAGCGCCGCGCATGTTTGCCCGACTGTCGAAGGGCGGCGTGCCGCGCAACGCGCTGTATGCCACTACCGTGGTCGCCGGGCTGTGCTTCCTCTCTTCGATGTTTGGCAACCAGACCGTCTACCTGTGGCTGCTGAACACCTCGGGGATGACCGGCTTTATCGCCTGGCTGGGGATCGCCATCAGCCACTACCGCTTCCGTAAAGGCTATATGGCGCAGGGCCGGGATCTGGCCGACCTGCCGTACCGCTCCGGCTTCTTCCCGCTCGGGCCGATCTTCGCCTTTGTCCTGTGCCTGATGATTACCCTCGGCCAGAACTATCAGGCGTTCCTCGCCGATACCATCGACTGGGGCGGGGTGGCGGCGACCTATATTGGCCTGCCGCTGTTCCTGGCGATCTGGCTGGGTTACCGCTGGACGCACAAAACCCGCGTGGTGAAGTACCGGGAAATGGAGTTCCCCACCTTCAGGAAGTAAGCGGAAATAACCTGCCGGGCGCGATTATTCGCGCCCTTTTTTTGTTAACCGCCGTTACGAATATCATTGATAACTATTCTTGTTTTCGTTACTTTTACCGCCGTAATGCTGGCGTAGCCGCCTCACCAGAGAAACAGGGTCTTAAGATGAGTGTAAGCGTTGATTCGGCGCAGTCCGCCGACCAAACCCCGCCCGACGGCGCGATGGGCCGTTATCACCAGGTGCTGCGGCACCGGCTGCTGATTATGGGCGGGCTGCTGCTGCTGATCCTCGCTTCGCTGCTGCTCGACTTTACCCTTGGCCCGTCCGGGCTGTCGCTGGCCACCCTGTGGCAGACGCTGATCTCGCCGGAGTCGGTGGATGCCGGTACCCGGGTGATCGTCTGGGATATCCGCCTGCCGTATGCGCTGATGGCGGTGGTGGTGGGGCTGGGGCTGGGCCTCGCCGGTGCCGAAATGCAGACCATCCTCAATAACCCGCTGGCCAGCCCGTTTACCCTCGGCGTCTCCTCTGCCGCCGCCTTCGGCGCCGCGCTGGCGATCGTGCTGGGCATCGGCATTCCCGGCATTCCCGACCAGTGGTTTATCTCCGCTAACGCCTTTGTGTTTGCGCTGCTGGCCGCGCTGATGCTGGACGCGGTCACCCGCTGGACCCAGGTCTCCACCTCCGGGGTGGTGCTGTTTGGCATCGCGCTGGTGTTCACCTTTAACGCGCTGGTGTCGATGATGCAGTTTATCGCCAGCGAAGATACCCTGCAGGGGCTGGTGTTCTGGACCATGGGCAGCCTGGCGCGCTCATCATGGGACAAGCTGGCGGTGCTGAGCATTGCGCTGCTGATCCTGGTACCTATCTCGATGATGAGCGCCTGGAAACTGACCGCGCTGCGGCTGGGGGAGGATCGCGCGGTGAGCTTTGGCATCGACGTGCGTCGTCTGCGCCTCGGCACCCTGCTGCGCATCAGTATTATCTCCGCGCTGGCGGTGGCCTTTGTCGGGCCAATCGGCTTTATCGGCCTGGTTGCGCCGCACATCGCGCGCATGGTGTTCGGTGAAGATCACCGCTTCTACCTGCCGGCCAGCGCGCTGACCGGGGCGCTGGTGCTGTCGCTGGCCTCTGTGGCGTCGAAAAACATCCTGCCAGGGGTGATCATTCCGGTGGGTATCGTGACCTCGCTGGTCGGCGTGCCGTTCTTCCTGAGTATTATTCTGCGCCATCGGGGGAATATCTGATGCAGGGACTGAAAATCAGCGGCTTCAGCGCCGGTTATCCAAAACGTCAGGTGATTACCGACCTGAACATTCCGCTGCTGCCGCGCGGTAAAATCACCGTGCTGCTGGGGCCGAACGGCTGCGGCAAGTCGACGCTGCTGCGCTCGCTGGCCGGGCTGAATAAGGCCAGAGGTGAGCTGTGGCTGAACGGTGACGAGCTGATGAGCCTGCCGTTTGCCCGCCGCGCATCAAGGGTGGTCTACCTGCCGCAGTCGCTGCCGGCCGGGGTACACCTGCACGTGCTGGAGTCGATTATCGTGGCGCAGCGCGCCTCCGGCGGACGCAGCACCGCCGCCAGCGAAGCCGAGGTGATGGCGCTGCTGGAACAGCTGGGCATCGCCCACCTGGCGATGAGCTTCCTCGATCAGCTCTCCGGCGGGCAGAAGCAGCTGGTGGGGCTGGCGCAGTCGCTGATCCGCCGCCCGGAGCTGCTGCTGCTCGATGAGCCGCTCAGCGCCCTCGACCTTAACTACCAGTTCCACGTGATGGACCTGGTGGCGCGCGAGACCCGCCAGCGCAATATCGTGACCGTGGTGGTGGTGCATGACATCAACATCGCGCTGCGCCACAGCGAACACGTGCTGATGCTGCAGAACGGCAGGCTGATTGCCGACGGTGCGCCGGAGGAGGTGATCACCCCGGAGAGCCTGGCGAAAGTCTACGGCGTGCGCGGCCGCATTGAGCGCTGTTCGCACGGTACGCCGCAGGTGCTGATTGATGGCCTGGTGGGGGATGTGGCCTGAGCCGGCATCGGGCGCGTTAAAGGATGGCCGGCAGGCCAGGTCCCGGACGGCCCGGCCAGTTAACGTCTGTCAGGTTTTGCGGCCCGGGGGGCTGAAGTCTGTCGGGATTAACGGACTGGCGCTGGCCTGTTCAGCAAAAAAGGGGCAGCCTGCACAGGCTGCCCCTTTTTACATTGCCGCCACGGGCAAAGGCTACACCAGCAGATGTTTCGCGTGGAAGCGCAGGTGATCTTCCACAAAGCTGGCGATAAAGAAGTAGCTGTGATCGTAGCCGGGCTGGATGCGCAGCGTCAGCGGATAGCCGCGATCGCGGGCGAAGGCGGCCAGACGCTCCGGCCGCAGCTGGTCGGCGAGGAACTGGTCGCTGTCGCCCTGGTCGATCAGCATCGGCAGCTGGTCGCTGGTCTGGCTCAGCAGCCAGCAGCTGTCGTACTCTTTCCACGCCTGACGATCGTCCCCAAGATAGTGGCGGAAGGCCTTCTGGCCCCACGGAACCTCCAGCGGATTGACGATCGGAGCAAAGGCGGAGACCGAGCTGAACTTGCCCGGATTACGCAGCGCAAGGGTCAGCGCGCCGTGGCCCCCCATCGAATGCCCCATGATCGCCTGACGATCGCTGACCTTAAAGCGGTCCGCAATCAGCGCCGGCAGTTCGTCGTTAATGTAGTCATACATACGGAAGTGCGCCGACCAGGGGGCCTGGGTGGCGTTGAGGTAGAACCCCGCGCCCTGGCCAAGATCGTACCCTTCATCATTCGCCACGCCTTCGCCGCGCGGGCTGGTATCCGGCATCACCAGCACCAGGCCAAGCTCGGCGGCGACCCGCTGTGCGCCGGACTTAACGCTGAAGTTCTCATCGGTGCAGGTCAGCCCGGCGAGGAACCAGACCACCGGCGGCGGAATATCGTCCTTCGGCTCCGGCAGAAAGATGCTGAAGGTCATCGGGCAGTTCAGCACCGCCGACTGATGGCGGTAGCGCTGCTGCCAGCCGCCGTGCATGCGGTGTTCTTCGAGTAGTTCCATATTATCAGCCACTTTTCCTCCTTTTGCCGTCACAGAAGGCGTTGTCTCTGCGTTGGCTGCGCTCGGCCACCCCGGTCACATAGTTGTCTATGCTCCCGGGGATGTCCTCACTTGCCGCCTTGATACAACACCTTCTGTTTAGGCAAAATTTCTAATCATTTATCGAAATGAATCACCGTACGGATCGATTTGCCTTCGTGCATCAGATCGAACGCTTCGTTGATCTGCTCCAGCGGCAGGGTGTGGGTGATAAAGTCGTTAAGCTGGAAGTCGCCGTCCATATAGCGCTGGACGATGCCCGGCAGCTCGGTACGGCCCTTCACGCCGCCGAAGGCGGAACCGCGCCATACGCGGCCGGTGACCAGCTGGAACGGACGGGTGGCGATCTCTTCACCGGCACCGGCAACGCCGATAATCACCGATTCGCCCCAGCCCTTGTGGCAGCACTCCAGCGCCGCACGCATCACGTTAACGTTACCGATGCACTCGAAGGAGAAGTCAACGCCGCCGTCGGTCATCTCAACGATCACCTCCTGGATTGGCTTATCGAAATCTTTCGGGTTGATCAGGTCGGTCGCACCCAGCTTACGCGCCAGGTCAAACTTACTGGTGTTCAGATCGATGCCGATGATCCGGCCGGCCTTCGCCATTTTCGCGCCGATAATCGCCGACAGGCCGATACCGCCGAGGCCGAAGATTGCCACGGTATCGCCTTCTTTCACTTTGGCGGTGTTCAGCACCGCGCCCATACCGGTGGTGACGCCACAGCCGAGCAGGCACACTTCTTCCAGCGGCGCTTCTTTGCTGATTTTCGCCAGCGAGATCTCCGGTACCACGGTGTACTCAGAGAAGGTGGAGGTGCCCATATAGTGGAAGATCGGCTGGCCGTCTTTAAAGAAGCGGGTGGTGCCGTCCGGCATCAGGCCCTTGCCCTGGGTGGTACGGATCGCCTGGCACAGGTTGGTTTTACCGGACAGGCAGAACTTACACTGGCGACACTCCGGGGTGTACAGCGGGATCACGTGATCGCCCACCGCCACGCTGGTGACGCCTTCGCCGACCGCTTCAACAATACCGCCGCCCTCGTGGCCGAGTACCGCCGGGAACACGCCCTCCGGATCTTTGCCGGAGAGGGTGTAGGCGTCGGTATGGCAGACGCCGGTGGCGGTGATGCGCACCAGCACTTCGCCCTTCTGCGGTGGCATCAGATCCAGTTCTTCAATCTTCAGGGGTTCGCCGGCTGCCCAGGCAACGGCCGCACGCGTTTTAATCATCTGCATTTCTTGCTCCTGTGGTCGCCTCACGCCGGGGTGCGGTCGTGGGCGGTGGGGTATAGATTCAGTCTGGCTATCGGAAAAAATCCATTAAGCGCTCGACTTCTCATCAAACTGCTCAATAATCAGGTACTTTAGCGCTTTCACATTGGGGGTGAAGGCATCACGCCGCCACACCAGCCAGGTGGCGGTATCGCGCAGCTCCGCCGGTAACGGGTGCTGACGCACCCGCTGGTGGCCGGGCAGCAGCGCCAGCACCGACGCCGGCAGCATCGCCAGCCCGGCACCGCTGGCGACGCAGGCCAGCATCGCGTGGTAAGAGGAGATCTCCATGACCGCGCCGTGTTGCACACCGGCTTCGCGATACCAGTTTTCAAAACGGCTGCGATAGGAACAGCTGTTGCGAAAGGTAAACAGCGTTGCGGCGGCGGCGTCGGCTGGCTGGCCGATCGGCGGATGATCCAGGCTGCTGATCAACAGCATCTGCTCAGGAAACGCCACGCAGCTGTTGAGGTCGTCGCCGCTAACCGGGCCATCGGCCAGCGCCGCGGCCAGCGTACCGGCGCGCACCCGATCGATAATCTCGCCGGAGGTGCCGGTGGTCAGCGCCAGCGTCACCGCCGGATAGCGCTGGTGAAAGGCGGCCAGCAGCTCCGGCAGGCGGCTGGCGGCGGTGCTCTCCATCGAGCCGAGGGCAAAATGACCGGCCGGTTCGCCGCTGTGGGTCATCGCCAGCGCCTCTTCGCTCAGCGCCAGAATGCGCTGCGCATAACAGAGAAAATTATGGCCGACCGGTGACAGCCGCAGCCGCTGCTTTTCGCGGATAAACAGATCGCTGCCCAGCTCCTCTTCCAGCTGGCGCAGGCGTGTGGTGAGGTTCGACGGCACGCGGTTCAGCTGCTCCGCGGCGCGTACCACCGAGCCGCTTTCCGCTACCGCGCAGAACATTTTTAGCTGGGTCAGATCCATGTATTCTCTATTTGTAAGTAACTTGTTTTTAATTATTCACTTTTCGTGAGTATATCCGGCGGATACGCTACAGGCAACCGTTAAAAGAGTAAGGAACATCATCATGGCTGTACGCGTGGCGCTAAGCGCCTTTCTGGCGCTGGTGGTAGCAATGGGCATCGGCCGCTTTGCCTTTACCCCGCAGGTCCCTTTAATGATAGCTGAACATCAGCTGACGCTGACCAGCGCCGCGGTGGTGGCGGCGCTTAACTATCTTGGCTACCTGTGCGGTTCATTTGACGCTATGCGCGCCCGGCGGCAGGTGGAGTGGCGGCTGCAGGCCGGCGTGTGGGGCGGGGTGGCACTGACGCTGCTCTCAGGTGCGGTGGAAGGGCCGTGGCTGCACGGACTGCTGCGCTTTGTTATCGGCTGGGCCAGCGGCTGGGCGATGGTGCTGGTGGCGGCGTGGAGCAATGAGGTGTTGCACCGTTACCAGCGCCCTGGGCTCAGCGCCCTGGTGTTTGCCGGGCCGGGTACCGGCATTTTCCTCAGCGGCCTGCTGGCGGTTTGGCTGCACGGTAAGGCAGCCAGCGCGGCCTGGGCCTGGCTGGCCTATGGGGTGCTGGCGCTGCTGCTGGTGGTGAGCATCGCCCGTTCGTTGCCCCGGCGCGGCGATCTGCACCGGCCGCAGAGCGTGCCGGAGCCGCTGGTGCTGACGCCGGGGCTGAAGCGGCTGGTGCTGAGCTACAGCCTGGCGGGCTTCGGCTATATTCTGCCGGCCACCTTTCTGTCGCAGATGGCCAGCGAACGCTTTCCTGGCATCGTCTCTCAGTTTGTCTGGCCGGTGTTTGGCGGCGCAGCGGTGCTGGGGATCCTGCTCGGCATTCTTACCCGCCGCGTGGGGCAGAGCAACCGGCGGCTGGCGGTGATCCTCTGGCTGCAGGGGGCGGGGGTGCTGGCCAGCGACCGGCTGCCGGGTCTGGCCGGGCTGCTGGTGGGGGCGCTGCTGGTGGGCGGCGGCTTCCTCTGCGTGGTGCAGCTCTCGCTGCAGTATGGCCGTGAACTGGCGCCGGAGCACAGCCGCTATATGGCCGGCCTGCTGACCACCGGCTATGCCATCGGCCAGCTCGCCGGGCCGCTGCTGTCGGCGATCGCTACCGCGTTGACCGGGCAGCTGGCTCCGGCGCTGTACGTGGCCGCCGCCGCACTGCTGCTGGCAGGTATACTGGTCTGGCGGCGCGCTGGCGGCGTCAGTTGACACTGTTTTATCACTGACAGGGTTGATTCACTGGATTACGCGGCCAATGTGTACCAGAATACCGCCTCAGAATTCCCGGCCGGGCGCGCGATGCCCGGCTTTTACCTGCCGGAGAAGAAAAGCACATGGCGACGTTGAGTCAGGAAGCCACACTTGTTCACGAGGCGCTGCTCGCCCGTGGTCTGGAAACCCCGTTACGTGCGCCAGCACGTGAAATGGATGATGAAACCCGCCGCGGGCTGATCGCCGGCCATATGACCGAGATTATGCAGCTGCTGAACCTCGATCTGACCGATGACAGCCTGATGGAAACGCCGAAACGTATCGCAAAAATGTACGTTAACGAGGTGTTTTCCGGCCTGGACTACGCCAACTTCCCGAAAATCACCCTGATCGAAAACAAGATGAAGGTTGATGAGATGGTGACGGTGCGCGACATTACGCTGACCAGCACCTGCGAGCACCACTTTGTGATTATCGACGGTAAGGCCACGGTGGCCTATATCCCGAAAGACAAGGTGATTGGCCTGTCGAAGATTAACCGCATCGTGCAGTTCTTCTCCTCGCGCCCGCAGGTGCAGGAGCGTCTGACCCAGCAGATCCTGCTGGCGCTGCAGACCCTGCTCGGCACCAACAACGTCGCCGTTTCTATTGACGCGGTGCACTACTGCGTGAAGGCGCGCGGCATCCGCGATGCCACCAGCGCCACGACCACTACCTCGCTGGGCGGCCTGTTTAAGTCCAGCCAGAACACCCGTCAGGAGTTCCTGCGCGCGGTGCGCCACAGCTAATTAGCCTTACCCGGCGGGGCGCCCGGAGCGCTCCGCCTGACGGAACCTCCATCATGCCCCGCATCGTAACCCTCGACTTTATCCGTGGCATTGCCATCCTTGGCATTCTGCTGATGAACATTATCGCCTTTGCGCTGCCGAAAGCCGCTTACGTCAATCCGGCCTGGCAGGGGATGCCCACCGTCGGTGAGTTTCTGGTCTGGGCGGCGCAGGATCTGCTGGCGCAGGCCAAATTTCTCACCCTGTTTGCCATGCTGTTCGGTGCCGGCCTGCAGCTGCTGCTGCCGCGTGGCGGGCGCTGGCTGCAGTCACGCCTTATCTGGCTGTGCGTGTTGGGTCTGCTGCACGGGCTGCTGCTGTGGGAGGGGGATATTCTGCTGGCCTACGGGCTGACCGGCCTGCTGGTGTGGCGGATGATCCGCGATGTGGCGACGCCTCGTCAGCTGATTAACACCGGCCTGCTGCTGTATCTGGTTGGCAGCGGAGTGCTGGTGGTGCTGGGTATGGGGGCCGGTTCACAGCCGGGTAGCGGCTGGCTGCCGGGGGCGGCAGCGGTTCAGTACGAAACCTTCTGGCGCACCCACGGCGGCAGCGAGGCGCTGCTGAACCGGCTGGATATGGTCGGTGATGCGCTGATCGCGCTGGCGGTACAGTACGTCTGGCAGCTGGCGGGATTGATGATGATCGGCGCTGCGCTGATGCGTAACGGCTGGTTGCAGGGGCACTTCGACACGGCCCACTACCGCCGCACCGGATGGCGACTGGTGGCGGCCGGGATGGCGATTGAGCTGCCGTCAATCGTACTGCAGTACCTGACCGGCTGGGATTTCCGCTGGAGCGGTTTTTTCCTGCAGGTGCCGCGTGAGATCGGCGCCCCGCTGCAGTCGCTGGGCTACGCCGCGCTGTGCTTCGGCTACTGGCCGGCCCTGCCGGAGCGTTTAACCGCGGCGGTTAGCCGGGTAGGCCGCATGGCGCTCTCCAGCTACCTGCTGCAGACGCTGATTTGTACCACGCTGTTTAACAGTCTGGGGTGGTTTAACCAGTTCAGCCGCGCGCAGCTGCTGCTGATGGTGCCGGCAATCTGGGCAGTCAATCTGCTGTTCTCGTGGCTGTGGCTCAAGCGGTTCAGACAGGGGCCGCTGGAGTGGCTGTGGCGTTGGCTGACGCAGCGCTGCGGCGGCAGCGTCCGCTGAGGCGATCAAACGGCGGGAAGAGGGCTAGGTGAAGTATTCTCCCAGCAGGCTGCGTGCCCGGATGCACACGCGTTGCCGCCGGGAGTCGGTGGTCTGGCCGCCAAGAAGGGTCAGCGTGGCGATCAGGCTGAGCCGGGTCACCGGCTGCCCGGCTTTGATGATGGTCGTTACCGCCGCGCCCATCACGGCGCGGAGTTCATCTGTTTCGCTTAAACCTGTCGACATATTATCCCTCGCCTGGCCGCTGCGTTTTGTTGTTTAACTGAGCAATCAAATTTATTTCTCACAGGCAGGACAAAAGCCGCCGGAGTTTGCGTGTATTCCATCATGCACAGAAAAGAACAATAAAGAACAGTAAATAGCATAATTATTTATCACAGGGGTTTGTACAGCTGAAAACATATCTGTACAATTCATTTTTAACTGTATAATTTGGCGCTGGTTTTTTAGCTGTCACGGGTGTAAATAATTTCATCCGCTGCAAAGGTGATTTAGAAGAGCACTGATTATCATTTCTGATAACTTTCATTCTTTCTGACCGTTATCTTCGAAATATCGTTTTTATCGGCAATCAGTTTGCAACCACTCCTTTTTTTTGACGGGAGTGAATAGGAGGTGGTGCGGGTGAAACCTCAGGGTTAATGTGGGTCAGAACAGCGTTATTGGTTGATTATTATTCAAATCTCATCATTGTGAACAGAGACACGCACCTGGCCGTACGCAACTCCTGCGGCAAAGTGTGACGCGGCGTCATTCGCCAAAAAAAAAATTTCTCAGCTTAATCACCCGGTAGCCAGCACTGCGCGACTTCCGAAATATCTTAAAATCCACCTCATTTCAGTTAGCAAAAACGATCGTTTAGGTGATTAACAGGTGTTATTTTGCCTAATCACCTCAAAACAGATCAACTTTGCAGCACTCAGGTTAATGTTTTTTACTCCTTCGCAGGGTGATGTCCGACCGTTAAAATTAATAACGCGGTTGTTAATGAGTAAAACAGAGGCGCAGGGGCTATCCCTGTTACATAACAGAGACTTTCAAGTCGTCCATTTTCATGCAAATATTTATTAACCGTTTCATTTTACGCGACTGATTTTTAATACCAGCGCCCCCGATAACCCAACCGGAGCAGCCGATGCTGACCACCATTCTTTACCGTAGTCATCTCGCTGAGCATGTGCCGGTAAAAACTCTGCCCACTCTGGTGAGTAAGGCCAGCGCGTTTAACGCGCATCACCAGGTCACCGGTATCCTGCTGTTTAACGGTACGCACTTTTTTCAGCTGCTGGAGGGGCCATACGAAGGTGTGCAGGCCGTTTACCAGCGCATTTGTGCCGATCAAAAGCACCATAATCTGGTCGAGCTGATGCGCGACTATGCCCCTCTCAGGCGCTTCGGTAACGCCGGGATGGAGCTGTTCGACCTGCGCGATTATGACAAGTCAGAGGTGCTGCAGGCGGTGCTGGATAAAGGCACCACGCGCTATCAGCTGACCTATAACGATCGCGCGCTGCAGTTCCTGCGCACCTTCGTTGAGGCGCGTGAAAAAGAGAATTATTACGAAGTGTTGCCGGGTGAATACTGGGAGTTTGTCGCCGGGCCAGCGGCCGTCCGCGACGCTGCGCCGGCCACCCATGACGCCGGCCACCCGCCGGTACTTTTTCAGCCGATCGTCGATCCGCTGGCGCGGGAGGTCAACGCCGTGGACGGTGAACTGGCGGGCGTGTGCCTGAGCGCAAATGATGCCGTGCAGTTGCCGGACGCCACCGCCGATCTGCAGCGCCTGCAGGATATTCTGGCGGCCTGGAGCGATCGCCGCGATAACAAAACCCTGCTTAACGTCAGCCTGGCCGCGCACACGCTGGCGACGGTGCCTGCGGTGGCGTCGGTGATTGCCCGTCAGGTCAGGGAGGCCGGGCTGGTGCCGGAACAGGTGGTGATCAGCCTCGATGAGAAAATGCTGCCGGCTGACGTTAGCGCGCTGATGTCCGGCGTAATCGCGTTGAAAACTGCCGGTATCAGCTTGTGTATCAACAACTTCGGTGCCGGTGCGGCGGGGCTGTCTTTGCTGACGCGCATTCAGCCGGAACGCTTAAAGATCGATGCCAGCATCATCCGTGACATCCACCGCAGCGGGCCTAAGCAGGCGGTGGTGCAGGCGATTATCCGCTGCTGCTCGGCAATGGAAATTGTCGCGGTCGCTGCCGGTATCACCCAGGCGGAAGAGTGGATGTGGCTGGAGGCGGCAGGGGTGATCAATTTCCAGGGTGAACTGTTTGCCGGGTTTGGTCCGGCCGATGCCGCGCACGTTGCCTGGCCGGAATACCGGGATGTGATTTAAACCATCACTCTTCTGCCCCCGAAAAATCAGGCCGGAGACGTCCGGCTGGAAAAATGGGTTTTTTTAGCTATATTTAATAATGCGATGAGCTGAAAAAGAGAGTATTAACAATATGTTTAATTATCACTCCTGGGGTTATTACAGGAAAGATTTACAGCCTGCGGTGCGCGTAAGATATCTGCTCAGCATCACGTATAGGAATTTTCGTAATGCGAAAAATTCTCTGATGAGTATAATTTGTTCTGACTGTGGAATTTCGATGCTGAAGTTTCAGGTTCCGCCACAAGATATCCCAGCCAGATGACTTTTTGATACAGTCTCAATTAGTGTTTAATTTTTTTTCAAAATCAACTTGATAAGACGATATTGCGATACAAACTATTATCCGTATCTTCGGTCGTCCGTCGGTTACCGTCAGCCTGTGGTGTGACCTTAACCCTGATTAATAGCGCAGTCGCAATACAAGTGAGAGCGTAGTCCAAGTCGTTACTCTGTGAAGTGCGCCTTTGCAGGGCTAACTATTCCTAAAGTCTGAGGGAGGTGCCCAGTACGGTTTATGACTGATTCCGAAAAATCGTTTCGAAGATCGGCTTTACAGAACAAGATTATCAAAGTTCTTATGGAGATGAAGCGCGGGGGAATCGCAGCAACGCAGCTGAAATCGATCATTTCCTGGCTGAAAGAACGTGAGGGCGAGAAAACGTTCGATTCAAACGTTCGCCGGTCGATATTCAGATTGAAAGAGGCAGGGCTGCTGCAGTTTACCGTCAGCAATGGTACGCCTTTCGATATCAGCCTGACCGAGCAGGGTTACCTGCAGGGGCTGAATATCTCGCAAAAGGTGACCCTGGCGCACGATGCGTTTAAATCTTCTACGCTGTGTATTTCGCTCCCCGTACGTTTGGGGACGGTGCTGGCGACGGATAAGGAGGTAAACATTGATACACACACCTATTCTGTCAGCCGGGCTGATTTTGTTATCCGCAACGATGGCAAAACCTGTCTGCAGCTGAGTAATAAGCAGGGCGAGGTCAAACTGATTGACGGCCCACCGCTGGTCATCGCCCGTTGGTATAAACAGGTGCTTGAGGCGGGGGTTGCCGGCGGTGTACAGATCAACGAAGGTAAACCGGGTTGATTAATGCCCGACCTCGCCAGTAATACAGAGAAGGCGGCTACCACGGTGTGGGTGGCCGCCGTTTTTTTATAACGCTGTTTTAATCAGATTCCGGTGATTATGCATCACCATAGCCCAGGAAACGCGTGCGTATCCGGTTTAACGGTGCAATTAACAGCGCGATCACCGGCCGGGTATCCAGCACCACATCCGCCGAGAAAGTCATTCCGTCCATGATCAGACGCGTCTGGCGATCGGCGTCGATAAAACTGGCTGGCAGGTCAATGCGTGCCAGATACCAGCTCTGCCCCTGAGGCAGCGGGAGCAGCGCAGATTTGGCGTCAATGCTCACCGGATAGAACGCCTTCAGCCGTGCGTTAACGGCACCGTACTTGTCCACTGGCCAGGCGTCAAAATGGACCCTGACTCGTTCCCCTTCACGAATGCGTCCGGCACCGGAGGAGGGAATGTAGATATAACCTTCCAGCGGGCTGTTGAGATGCTGGCGTACCACCATTACCACTTCATTCTCCTGACCGACCGCATGGCCGGGAGGAAAATTGATCGCCACCACGTAGCCGCTGGCGGGTGCCAGCATTGATAGCGTTTTGCTACCGCGGCTGGCCAGCGTGCGCTCAATCTCGCTGATACGGTTGCGTAAGCTGAGGGACTGGTTAGCCAGCTCGTTGAACTGGACCTTGTGATTATCGGCCAGCTCGCGCTGGTTGCTCTTTAACTGCAGTAAGCCGGACTCCTCCTGCTGCAGATTCAGTTCGGCGTTCAGGTAGTCGTTGTTGTGCTTGTTCAGTTCGTTATGCGCTACGTAGCCCTCATGCTGCATTTTCTGCCAGGCCTCCAGCGTGGCACGAGTATTGCTGACCAGCGCACGACTCTGGCGAATCTTAATGCGGGCGGCCGCTATCTGCCGGTCGATCAGCAGCTGCTGTTGCTGCAAATTGTCCTTCAGCTGGGTGACGGACTGCGCCAGCTCCTCAATGCGCGTCTGTGCCTCCTGCTGTTCCTGACGGTAACGCGCGGCTTCAAAAGCCGGCACCGATCCCTGCTGGCCACCATAGTCCTGCGCCACCGTAAACAACACCTGATTCTTCTCTACCCGCTGACCCAGTTTTACCGGAATATCGACAAGGGTGCCGGCCACCCGGGCGCGGATTTGTGCCTCACCGGCGCTGCTGATGACGGTGCCCCGTGCCTGGGTGGTTTCCGAAAAGGTCATGACCACTGACCAGACTAACAGGCTGACGATAAACGCCGTCAGCAACAGACCCAACCGCGATAAGCCGGGGACGTTAACCGGGTAGATGCGGGAGAAGCGCTTCGCAGAAACCTGACCCGGCGGCAGCGGTGCCTGCTGCTGATAGCGCCGTGCCAGCCAGTTGAGGAAGCTCATGCCAGCACCTCCGCTGCATCCACCGCTGCCAGTGACCCGTTTTCCAGACTGAGCAGCTGTCCCTGCTGGTAGACCCGTTCCGGCGAGTGGGTCACCAGAACCAGACCGATGCCTGAGCCCCTCAGGTTCGCCAGCACGTGCTGTGCTGTTACCTTGTCGAGGTTAGCGGTGACCTCATCGCACAGCAGCCAGTCGGGCTTTGAGTAGAGCGCCCGCGCCAGCACCAGCCGCTGTACTTCCCCGGCGGAGAAAAACGGGCTGCCGGGGACAAACGGCGTCTCATAGCCGTGGGGAAGGGCGTCGACGATGGTGTCAATTTCGGCCAGCCTGCAGGCGGATCTGACCCGGGGATGGTCGATCTCAGCGGCAAAGCTGGCGACATTCTCGGCAAGGGTGCCGGTAAACAGCGTATCGTCAGCGTGAACGATGCGAATACGCTCACGAAGTGAGCTCAGCTGCCAGTCGGTCACCGGCCGCTGGTTGATGCGGATCTCGCCGCTGCTGTGGTTGAGCATGCCGCAGATCAGGCGCAGGAAGGTGGTTTTACCCGATCCGCTGCGGCCAATGATCACCGTTTCCTGCTCGCGCTTCAGGCACAGGCTGAGATTTTTCAGCGTTGCCGCTTTTGCCGGCCAGCTAAAGCTGACGTCGTCGAACTCAATATTCGCCACCGGGCCCAGCGGAAGATCGCCGAAACGCTCTGCTTCCTGCGGATAGTGTATCAGGTCGGCCAGACGCTCCAGTGGCCCCCGCAGCGAAGATTTTTCTAACAGCTTTTGCGCGATCTGCATCACCCCATCGGCGAAGTAGCGTTTGTAGCTGAGGTAGGCAAAGAGCATGCCGAGGGTCATGCTGCCCTGCATCACCGACCAGGCGCCGTAGCCGACCACGATTAGCTGTTCGATGTTGATAACCGCCAGCGAGGTGGCGTCAAAGCGGGCCAGCAATCGCTCTTTCTTAATCAGTGCGGCTATATGCTGGCGCATCGCCACTTCCAGCACCTGGCTGAGGTTGGCCTCCATATTGTTCGCCTTTAGCGTAATGATGCCTTTTTGCGTCTCCACCAGCAGTGATTCATATTCAGCGGTTTTAAGGATTGACCGATCGACCGCCCGCTGCCATGGGCCGATTAGCATAAAACGCAGCATAAAAAACAGTGCCATTGACACCAGCGTAATCATCGCGATCTGCAGATTGTAGAACAGCATAAACACCAGGCTGCACAGTGCCATCAGCGCGGAGGAGAGCATAGCGATATAGCCGTTGCTGATAAATTCGGCGCAGGCGTGCAGCGACTTTTCCACCGCCAGAATAATGCCACTCGGCCGGGTACGGAACCATGACGGATGAGCACGAAGCAGCAGGCTACGCACGGTCTGGCTCAGGTCGTCATAGGCGAAGTTACGCATACAGATTTCCAGTATCTGTTTTAGCAGGCGGCTGGCAACGTCGAAGACAAAGACGATGGCAAACACCAGCGTCAGCAGTATCACCAGATCGTAATCGTTGCGTGCCACCGCTTCATCCACCACCAGCTGCAGATAGGAAGGCGAGATCAACATCAGCAGCAGGCAGAACAGTGAAAACAGCAGCAACGCCAGCTGTCGCCGGTGCAGGTGGCCGATCAGGCCGCTCAGTGCGCCGAGGCGCAGCGTCTGTTCCGGCTGCGCCTCCTGACGGATAAAGACCGGTCCCGGCTGCAGCTCCAGTACGTAACCGGAAAACAGCGCGGCGGCTTCCCGATGGCGATAGTGCCTGACGCCGCTGGCCGGGTCGTGAACGGTAACCTGCTTCGCGCTGAAGTGGGTAATGACCACAAAATGGTGGCCGCGCCAGAAGGCGATGGCCGGCAGGCGGATTTCTGTCAGTTCAGCAAAGGTGCCCTGCAGCACCCGTCCGGTGAAGCCGTAGCCTGTTGACCAGTTGAGCAGGTCAAACAACGAGGTACCGGCCTCTTCGGAGACGCTATGCTGACGGCGCAGCTGGCTGAGCGAGGCGTGATGGCCGTAGTGCCCCAGCAGCATTGCCAGGCAGGCGAGGCCGCATTCCGTGTACTCATGCTGGCGGATCATCGGGGTGGTCAGTTCTTTTTTATGGCTAAACAGAAACATAAAGTGGCGTGTCTTATTGAGTGAAAAAAAGGCCCGCATAGGCGGGCCTGAAACGCTATAACCGGTTAAGCGGAAACGAGGCCGGCAATTAAGCCTCCGAGAAAGCCTAACGCCCCGGTGACCGTGCCGCCCAGCGGGCCGAGGATCTTATTTCCGACGTCAAAGCATTTTCTTGCGCCGGAAAGGGCGGCACCAAAAGGATCCCAGCCGCCCACAATTTTCTCTGCCTGTTGTTCACTTACTGCTCGCATAATTAATTCCCTCTGTTATGTATCTGAAAGAGTTGCCAATTGTTAATCACTTAAAACTGCCTACCAGCGCCCCGAGGAAACCGCCAATGCCGCAGACAATACCGCCGACCAGGCCACCCAGGATCCCCATAACATCAGAGCCGGTTTCATAACCCAGCTGCGCACCCTTAATCAGCCCCTCAACGGGGTTCATAGCACCGCCCACCACGCGCTGCGCTTGCGTAAAAGAGATGACTTTCATGTATTACGTCCTTTGTTTTGTGTACTTACTGCTTAAGACCAATGCCACCTGGCATTGACCGGTTTTTTCCTGTTTCGTCACAGTGACTGACAGGAATAATCTGGTTTTCAAAAACGACGATCTTTTTGGCACCGCGTTCAGCCGGCTGAAACGACCAGCTCTCTCCCGGGGCCAGATAGATCGCCTGCTGATATTTTTTACTGCAGCCCTGAGCCGCCATGTACTTAAAGTAACTGTTGCCGGTATTGATGATTTCGCTGTCGGTTATCCGGTAGCTGAAGCGCAGGCGCGCCGGCCGGACAATCACAATTGCCGAGATGGCGATGCGGAAATCGGAACGGGTCTGCGCATTACCGGACGGTAGCGGTACCGCAGCCAGCGGGGTTTCGGTAAACGTGACCCGGTAATAACGCTCCCGATCGTCTTTCGGGCCGCTGTAATAGAGCTTGAACCCGGCCCGCTCCCCCGGCGACAGCAACAGCTTTTGCGGCGACCACATCAGGCTGCCGTCGTTAATTTCGCTCTCCGTTCCCTGCGCTTTGGGCACGCTGACCTGCACCATGCTCAGGGTGTAAATGCTGCGCCGCGGGCCGTTATTGCTGAGCGGAACAAAGCGCACCTGCTTTTCCGGATTGAGGTCAATGTTCAGATCTTCAAGCAGCAGAGCCGATGTGCGGGCCGGTAGCAGGCTGCAGGCGGCGAACAGCCAGGCTGCCGCGCGACCTATTTCCATGTGGCTTTAACCTCAATGGTGCCTTCGGCGTCAACTACGCCATCCCAGGAATCTCCTGAGAAGGTTTTGGTCGAGACTGGATCGTTCATGGTAAAGCCGAGGATCAGCGGCGCACGCCACAGGGTGTAGCCGTTGATGCCTGACGGCTGTTGCTCCCAGGACGTCGGCGAGTGACTCGGATCGGGGATAGCTATTTTTTGCCCGTTGCAGCTTTGCGGGTAGCGCTGCTGCCCCAGCCCGGCCAGCAGAAAGCCCGGTACCGGCACCGTAACGTTGCTGGCGGCCCCGACGCCGCGGAACAGGCAGTAATCCTGGCCCCGCAGGGCCTGGCTGCTGCCGGTAACGCTGACACTTATCGCCATGGCCGGCTCTTTGGCAGTGGTCAGCAGCGTAAAGGGGATGGTGACCGGTTTACTGTCGCCAATTTTGCCCTTACCGCTGCCGCCGAAGCCGTTGGGATCAAGCTTATAGTCGGGGTTATCCGGGCGGATCTCGATGCTGGGTGCAATCGGCCGGATACTTACGCCCTCGCCGGGTTTGAAACAGAAGTCGGCGCCGATGCGGCTGTAGTCCGGATTGAGGCACAGGGTGACGATATCGGTCAGATCGCTGGCCTGGCCCTGGGTGGCCACCGCCATAATAAAGTCGTTAGGGAAAAACACCTTCATCGTAGCGTTACCGCCATTTTTTGCCGCGGCGGCGATCAGCGAGTTAGCCAGCTGCTTTGCACTCCCCGATGTGGCGTTCGACAGTGAGCTCCATAGTTGCTCATCGAAGGTGTAATCAATGCTTAACCCGCGGTTATTAAACTTAGTGAGCAGCGGGTTGATGCCGCTGGCCGTCAGTTTCAGCGGACCGGCGGAGAGATCGGGCATGCTACCCTGGTAACTGATGTTCAGGATGCTGCACAGCATGCCGGGCATCACCAGCCGGGTGTAGGGCGTACACTGGTTTCTGCTGTTGGCGGTGTGCAGTGAGACTTCACCGCTGATCGGGTCAATAACAAATTCGAGCCGGCTGGCGTTGTGCAGAGTCATATCGCCGCGTTTCAGCAGCGTGTTGCTCTGCGATTTTTCCTCATAACGCCCCTTCACCGACGTATTTATGGTTGTCTTCGCCCCTGGTGGCAGCGTGGCCAGGTAGTGCAGAAAGGTATCGCTGAGGATCAGGCCGTTCGAGCTGTAGATCCCGCCCAGCACGTTGTACTTCAGTGTGATAGCAGTATCGCTAACCGCCACCGGCGGCGTTATACCGCCCGGGCAGCTGACGCAGAAACTGCCCTTGAAGCCGGTGCCGCTAAAGCCTTCAATCTGATATTTCCAGCGGGCATCTTCGTCATAGCTGGCAATACCGGCTTCTGTGACGCTGGCGGGGACATAGGTCGCCACGGTTCTGGCCGGGTTATCGCTGAGTACGGGATACTCTGCCGGGCCGGCCAACAGGGGCGTTCCGGCATTCAGGCTGTAAACGGCGATGCTGTTACCGCCGCCTCTGGCATCATTGCTGTGCACGGCGATATAAGGGAGATCAACTGCCCCGACGGCAAACGTGCTGAACGCCAGTAAACCGATCGCTCTTTTCATGATTTTCTGTTCCCTGCGGATGGATGTGTGGGCTGCAGCGCCAGCTGCTGTGGCTGACAGTGCACGTCTCCGATCCACTGCGCACCGGTTTTCGGTTTAATCTGCAGATCGATAGCGCACTGGCTCTGGTCAGAGGTTTCGATGTTCAGCACCGGGTGCTGCGTATCCACGTCAATAACGAAACGACCGTCGCTGCCGCTCTCCGCCAGGCCGAAGCGGTTCTTGATTTTACGGTTGGCCAGCGGCTGACCCTGACCATCCAGCAGACGGCCGAACACCGTAACAATCTTGCGCACCTGCGGCTGCAGATAGACCACGTTGCCCGGGTAAAGGGTCACGCTGTTTTTGGCACCGCTACTGACCTCATAGCTGTCGAGATCCTCAGCGCTGTTCATCAGCGACAGCTGATAGCGGTTGTAGGCACGCAGCGGGATATAGTTACGGTTGCCGGTCAGCGCCCTGGCAGTGCCGTCTACGTCCAGCATCAGTTTTGCATCGCCCTTCAGACCGGTATCGATCAGCACTCCGGCGTTACCCGGCTCTTTACCGGCGCCGAGATGGCTGCCGGCCAGGCCGAGAGACCCCTGACTGGTCAGCGTCGTGTTCCAGCCGCGCTGGTTGTCGGTTTGTACGCTCAGGCTGTTGCTGTTGTAAGGGGTATCGATATTGGCCAGCACACCGCCGGCCAGATCCCGGCCTACGCCACCTGAAAAGGCTTTCGACAGGTTGGCCGACATACTTTTCAGGTAGTCATTATCAAACTGGCGGCTGGCAGTCATGTTGAGGTTGGTGCCGGCATCCCGCGAGTGCGACAGGCCAACGGAGATGGCGTTGCCAATGGGAATCGCGAAGTCCAGCATCACAAAACGCTCCCGATCATGGCGCGTGGTACGGTTACGGGTCGTGTTGCTGGCCGCTCCGGCACGCATTCTGACGGTGCCATAGCGCCCGGCATAAAGAGACTGCGAGTAATCCAGCCTGCGTCGCACGTAGCCATAGACGGTATCGCGATCTTCATTAAAGGTGACGATGCCGCCGTTATAAAAGCCCACCGACGGGATATTCAGCGCCAGTCCCCAGTTGACGCCCTGCGTTTCATACAGCGCAAGGAAACGCCCTGTTGATAACTTGCTGTAGTTCAGCCAGGCGTTACCGGCGTTCCAGGGCAGCGTGACGTTGCTACCCACGTTGGTGCGCTTGCTGCCGTCACTGGAGCTCATACCCTGGGTGTTCAGTGAGAACCAGGAGAGAATTCTGGCGGAGAGCGAAAGCTCGCCAATGGCCTGGTTTTTCAACATATAAGTGGAGAGATTCCACTCAAGACGACGATAGCTCTTGCCGAGCGATACGCCGAGCAGCGACAACATTTCTTTGCGCTTGCGGTCATAGGTCGTTTTAATGTCGTCTTCATTATTAGCCCAGGAGTTATTGCGATGGTAAGCACCGCCCCAGAGCTGCCAGCGTACGTCTTCGGTGATGTCCGCTGAGAACGGCTTGTTGATGTGGAATGGGCTGCGTGACAGAACTTTTCCGCCGCTGACCACTTCGACATCCACGCTGTAGATACCGTAAGGCATCTGTGAGGTATCAATTTCATGGTTGCCGACGTCAAAGCGCTGAATGCCGATCAGCTTGCCTTCGCGGTAGATACGCGCCTCGCCGGCGGTGGCAAAGAACACGACCACCGGCGTTAATGACAGCGACTTCTCACGCTTACGTGAGCTGGCGGCATTGCCGACGGAAAAACCGTAGACTTCACCACCGTCGAGGGCAGTAATATTACCGACCGACTGCATCTTCCAGCTGTCCAGAACGCCGGCCGCATAGCGCATGCCTTTGTAGTCACGCTCCCACAGCGCGGCGTTGATGCGCCCGCCGCGATCGGATGAGAAACTGTTACCGACATACATTGCGGAGTCGACGATCAGATGATCGATACCGCGCGACAGCAGAGCGTTAGCGTTGAGGTAGCCTGAGTTACTGGTCATCCCCCGGGCGCTACGACTGCTGTAGCCGCCAAACTGGTAACTGAGCGTCGAGGACAGCCCCTGTGACGTTGGGTCATCGATATCATACTGTCGGGGTTTTATTCTGATGCCGTAGCCCTGCTGTAACACGTGCAGGATCAGCCGCATTCTGACGACGTCGAGCGTAAACCATGCCCAGGGTGTGATTGTCATCTTCATTTGCGGGTCAAACTTACGATCGCTGTCGCCGCCAAGCAGCGTCAGCAGTTCCGGGGAGAGGCGCACGTCGCTATCGTTGTTTTCAATCATTACGTTGCGCAGCCCCAGCCGATCGGCGTCGGTAAATAGCGAAGCGCGGCCGATCTGCAGATAGCAGGTATCATTACAGGGGGCGGCGGCGTCGGTGCCTGCCGGGCGATTTTCCAGTAGCACCGGGACGTCGAGCCCGCTCTTCAGCATTCCCCACAGCGCGGCTGGGAAACGATACTGGGATGCCTCGTGCGCCGGTGCAGGGTGAACTTCTGCCCGGACAAACGGAGACAGTGCAAGGAAAGGAAACAGCCAGGGGGCGAAGGTGAATTTCATTGCGGCCTGCGCTACTTGTTCACTGGTACGTACTGGTCGATATCCCAGATGCCGATATAGGAATGCGGATCATTGATATCAACGTCAGGGAATGTGTAGGTTTTACCCGGCGGTACGTAGTAAACGTCACGGCAGTCCTGCTGCGACGTGTTTTTGTTCAGGCAGCGACCCATGGCGTTAACCCGCCAGGAAACATTACCGGTATTGCTAATTTTTCCCTGGCTGAAAGCGTAATTAAGATGCTTATTTCGCGGCTGCACGACCAGAATGGTACTGATTATCGCCCGTGTCATGGCATCGGTATTTTTACCACTGCTATTTTTGGCGCTCTCACCCACCGACTCATCGGTAAAGGTGATGCGATAATAACGCTCCACGCTATCCGATTTTCCCTGATAGTAGAATTTAACCAAATTTCGGGTTTCGGCGGGCATCATTAGCTGTGACGGAGCCACCAGCAATTCGTCAGCTGAATCGAAGGGGAGTGTGGTACCTGAGGAAAACGGCGAACTAATCTTGTCAACTCTGACTGTTACCAACCGAGCCATATCGGTTTGATTGATTATCTCTTTCGCCACCAGTTGCTTATCCGCAGCAATAATCGTAGTAACGTTGCCGACATTGAGCGCGGCGGTATTGAAAGAGACTAACAGAGTTAAGGATATAAGACGGTCGATCTTCATATGCAAATCCTTCTTGAAGTGCAGGAGCCAGTCCGTGCTCCTGCATCACAATGCGCTTAAACGCAGGTTAATAAGGGCCAGCTGTTAAGAGTCAGGAACCCGTTTTTCCGCCCGCTGGCGTCGCCCATGTCGCGCGGAAGGCCACCGCCACCTCGCCCTGCCACATAGCGTCAGGCAGTTTGGACAGATCAGCCTCCGCCGTGCTGCCGTCCAGCGTGGCTTTTTTAACGATAAACTTGAAGTTATCGCGCGCCGAAATCAGCGGATCCTTACTTCCCGCTGACCGGGTCAGCGCCCATAACGCACTGCCAGCGCCGATATCTTTGGTGGAGTCGAGCAGTGTGGTCCACGCATTCGACGCACTCACGCCGCCAGCGGTACCACCGTTGCTGGAACCGACTTCGGTACTGCCAAACAGGGCACCGATCTGCAGCGTACTCTTACCGCCGACCTGGCGTAGGATGTTATTTGTGTCGTCAACGCGGGCTTCCAGTTTGAAAGCGGTTGAGGTGCTGTGATCGCCCTTCAGGGCGATCTCAAAGGTCCCCGTGTCCGTATTGAAGTCTTTGGCAGCGGGAGCATACTTGAACTGCAGGGCACGCATCGGTGTGACCACCAGATTGTTAGTGGTGTTTTTGTCGGCTTCGGCCTTCCAGACGGCGGAGGCCGTCACGGCCTCGTCAGCGGCCTGGCTTGCGGTCGAGATGACCAGTGCAGATAAGGCCAAAGGAATAAGCGAACAGATACCTTTCATTAGTTTTATCCTTATATCTAAGTTATATCTTAGTTAGTTATGGTGTGGTTGGTTCTATCGTGGTTTCAGAATGACGCTAAATATATGAACTTCCGGGTTGTGGTGCAAAGAAAATGACACCAGGATTTTTTCATCATTGTTGAAATGTTCTCATTTTTGCAGGGTTGATTTTATGCAAAAAACCGGTCTTTTGTTTTTTTTGTGTTTGTTTTGTTGTCATTTTTGGTGGTCGGTGTACTTTGGTGATGATTGCGCTTTTATTTAATCGGGTGTTATTTTACAGGGCGAATTAAGCTATGGAAGGTAAGAAGATATTTAATGTCGCGGTGGTTGATAATTGCCAGTATACGCAGCATGCTATGGCGGCATTATGTCAGGAGATCGAAACGGATATCACCTTGTCTGTAATCGGTTTTATTCAGCTAAGTGACTTTATTGTAAACTCGCGGGAAATTAACTTCGATCTGGTTTTTTACGACATATTATCTCGCACCGAGTGGTCTATTGATCCTGAACATGAAGTTTTACTCATCAGACAGGCTTATCCCCGCATTTCCATCTGCATTTTCTCACTGGTGCATGAGTTTATGTCCATCGGTGGGGTGGAGTGGGTGATCGACAAACGTATTCCGCTGACACATCTGAAATACACCATCTCCAGCGCGCTGGCAGAGCATCCGCGCAAGACGTCGATGTGCCTGAGCTTCATTTCCCAGCACAGCTATCGTCTGAGTAAATGGCAAACGAGCGTGCTGCGCGGTTACCTGGCGAACTGCCATACCAAGGTGATCGCCCGAACGCTGAACTGCAGTTCCAGACAGGTTTACGCCTTTCGCAACAGAGCGCTGGAGAAGATTACCCGGCAGAACTGTGACCAGATAAGCATCTGGCGCTGCATCAATCGTCTGAACTCCACCTGACTTTTCAGGTAAACCATGATCCCTCTCACAAAGTTGTTACCGCATGATGTAACCGTTTTCAAGGCTGTGACCTGTTTCACGCAGCGGCGCGCTCAGGGCTGACACAATACGCGGTAACAGCGTCTGGTCAGGAACGGCTATGCAAACTTTCAACGCAGGTATCAGCCTGTGATTACCATCCGCGATGTGGCCCGCGAGGCCGGGGTATCGGTAGCCACCGTTTCGCGCGTGCTTAACAACAGCGCGGCGGTCACCGTCGACACCCGCGAGGCGGTGCTCAGAATCGTCGAACGCCTTGGCTACCGGCCCAACGCCAACGCCCAGGCGCTGGCCAGCCAGGTCAGCGATACCATCGGCGTGGTGGTGATGGACGTCTCGGACCCCTTCTTTGGCGCGCTGGTGAAAGCGGTGGATACCGTCGCCCAGCGTATGCAGAAACACGTGCTGATCAACAACTCCTATCATCAGGCCGACAAAGAGCGCCACGCGATTGAGGTGCTGATTCGTCAGCGCTGTAACGCGCTGATCGTGCACGCAAAAGCCCTGGGTGATGACGAACTGGCCTCGCTGATGCAGCAGGTGCCGGGGATGGTGCTGGTCAACCGGGTGATCCCCGGATTTGCCCACCGCTGCGTCTGCCTCGATAACGTCAGCGGCGCGCTGATGGCGATGCGCATGCTGCAGCAGCACGGCCACCAGCGCATCGGTTATCTCGGGTCGATGCATCCGATTGAGGATGACGACCAGCGGCACGCCGGCTGGGCGCAGGCGCTGGGCGAGCAGGGCGTAACGCCGCAGGAGAGCTGGTGCGCCAGCGGCGAGCCGGACCTGCAGGGTGGTGAAGCGGCGATGGTCGAACTGCTCGGGCGCAACCAGCAGCTGACGGCGGTGTTCGCCTATAACGACAGCATGGCCGCCGGTGCGCTGGCGGCGCTGAAGGACAACGGCATTGCGGTGCCGCAGCAGGTTTCAGTGGTCGGTTTCGACGATATTCCCATTTCCCGTTACACCGATCCCCAGCTCAGCTCGGTACGCTATCCGATTGTTTCTATGGCGAAACTTGCCACCGAACTGGCGCTGAAGGGCGCGGCCGGCGTGCTAGACGCCAGCGCTCAGCACTGCTTTATGCCGACGCTGGTGCGTCGCCATTCGGTCGCCATCCGGCAAAATGTGGCGGCCGTCACTTTACCGCGCGATTCAGCGGTGTAACCGTTTTCAATTTGTGAGTAAATTCACAGAACTATTACAACGCCTTCACTATGATGGCAGCGTTACCACACAGCCAGCAGGAAGTCTTCCGCACACGGACGTCGGGTTTTGTCAGCAATCGTCGGCCGGTGTAACGCACCGCAAAGGTGTAACACCGCCAGTTAATTGACCGTGACGTGCCGCCCACCGCTGCATTTCACGTTGAGTACTACCCTACAATAAAACCGGAGATAGCATGAATAAGAAGGTATTCACACTTACCGCACTGGTTGCGAGCATGATGTTTGGCGCGACGGCTCAGGCTGCAGATACCCGTATCGGCGTAACCATTTATAAGTATGACGACAACTTTATGTCGATGGTGCGCAAAGACATTGAGAAAGAAGCGAAAAACAGCCCGGACGTACAGCTGTTAATGAATGACTCACAGAACAGCCAGTCTACCCAGAACGACCAGGTTGACGTGCTGGTGGCAAAAGGCGTGAAGGCGCTGGCGATTAACCTGGTTGACCCGGCTGCCGCCGCGGTGGTAATCAGCAAAGCCAAAGCCAATGATATCCCGGTAGTGTTCTTTAACAAAGAGCCGTCTGCTAAGGCGCTGGCCAGCTACGACAAAGCTTACTACGTCGGTACCGACTCAAAAGAGTCCGGCATCAAGCAGGGCGAGCTGATTGAGAAGCACTGGAAAGCCAACCCGAACTGGGATCTGAACAAAGATGGCCAGGTGCAGTTCGTTCTGCTGAAAGGTGAACCGGGCCACCCGGATGCCGAAGCGCGTACCAAATACGTGATCGACACCCTGAACAAAGACGGCCTGAAAACCCAGCAGCTGCATATGGATACCGCGATGTGGGATACCGCACAGGCGAAAGACAAAGTTGACGCCTGGCTGTCTGGCCCGAACGGTAACAAAATTGAAGTGATTATCGCCAACAACGATGCGATGGCGATGGGTGCGGTTGAAGCGCTGAAGGCGCACAACAAATCCAGCATCCCGGTGTTTGGCGTCGATGCGCTGCCGGAAGCCCTGGCGCTGATTAAGTCTGGCGCAATGGCCGGTACCGTGCTGAACGACGCCGACAACCAGGCGAAAGCCACCTTCGATATGGCGAAAAACCTGGCGGCCGGTAAGCCAGCCACCGAAGGCACCAACTACAAGCTGGACGGTAAAGTAGTCCGCGTTGCTTATGTACCGGTAGATAAAGACAACCTGTCTCAGTTCGCTAAATAAGCGTCCTCTGTTCCGGGGTGAATCGCCCCGGAACAGACGTTGAGTCAGGGTGACCTGACTTTACACTCTTTCAGCCAGGTAGAATTATGGGCAGTGATAACGTGAAAGCAGAGCGTGAGTTTTTGCTGGAGATGACCGGCGTCAGCAAGTCATTCCCCGGTGTGAAAGCGCTGGATAATGTCAATTTAAAAGTCCGCCCGCACTCCATTCATGCCCTGATGGGTGAGAACGGGGCCGGGAAGTCGACCTTATTAAAATGCCTGTTTGGCATTTACAGTAAAGATGCGGGGAGCATTCTTTTTCAGGGGCAGGAAGTTAATTACAAAAGTTCCAAAGAGGCGCTGGAAAACGGCGTATCGATGGTGCATCAGGAATTAAACCTGGTTCTGCAACGTACCGTGATGGATAACATGTGGCTGGGCCGTTATCCGAAAAAAGGCCTGTTTGTCGATCACGACAAAATGTATCGCGACACTAAAGCGATCTTCGACGAACTGGATATCGATATCGATCCGCGCGACAAGGTAATTAACCTGTCGGTGTCGCAGATGCAGATGATCGAAATCGCCAAGGCGTTCTCCTATAATGCGAAAATCGTCATTATGGATGAACCAACCTCGTCGCTGACCGAGAAAGAAGTTAACCACCTGTTTACCATTATCCGTAAACTGAAAGATCGCGGCTGCGGCATTATCTATATCTCGCACAAGATGGAAGAGATCTTCCAGCTGTGTGATGAAATCACCATCCTGCGCGACGGCCAGTGGATTGCCACCCAGCCGCTGGAAGGGCTGGATATGGATAAGATCATCGCCATGATGGTGGGCCGTTCGCTGAACCAGCGCTTCCCGGACAAACACAACGTGCCGGGCGAAACCATCCTTGAGGTGCGTAACCTGACCTCGCTGCGCCAGCCGTCGATCCGCGATATCTCCTTTGACCTGCGTCAGGGTGAGATCCTCGGCATTGCCGGGCTGGTGGGGGCCAAACGTACCGACATCGTGGAAACGCTGTTCGGCATTCGTGAAAAATCGGGCGGCACCATTAAGCTGCACGGTAAGGCGATCAATAACCACAGCGCCAACGAAGCGATTAACCACGGCTTTGCGCTGGTGACCGAAGAGCGTCGCTCGACCGGCATCTACGCCTACCTGGATATTGGCTTTAACTCGCTGATCTCAAATATCCGCCAGTATAAAAACAAAATCGGCCTGCTGGATAACAGCCGCATGAAGAGCGACACCCAGTGGGTGATTGATTCAATGCGGGTGAAAACGCCGGGGCACCATACCTCGATCGGTTCGCTTTCAGGCGGTAACCAGCAGAAGGTGATTATCGGCCGCTGGCTGCTGACCCAGCCGGAAATTCTGATGCTGGATGAACCGACGCGCGGCATTGACGTTGGCGCCAAGTTCGAAATTTACCAGCTGATCGCCGAGCTGGCGAAGAAAAATAAGGGAATCATTATTATCTCGTCAGAGATGCCCGAATTACTGGGGATCACCGACCGGATACTGGTAATGAGTAATGGCCTGGTTGCGGGCATTGTCGAAACGAAAACTACCACGCAAAACGAAATCTTGCGTCTGGCATCGTTGCACCTCTAATGATGTAAGGGCTGTTACTATGAACGCTGTTAATAAGAAAAATGCGCTGACCTTTTTAAAAGAGGGCGGGATTTATGTGGTGCTGCTGGTATTGCTGGCGATCATCATTATCCAGGACCCGACGTTCTTAAGCTTAATGAACCTGAGTAACATTCTGACCCAGTCCTCGGTGCGCGTGATTATCGCACTCGGCGTGGCCGGGCTGATCGTTACCCAGGGTACCGACCTGTCGGCCGGCCGTCAGGTCGGGCTGGCGGCGGTGGTGGCGGCCACGCTGTTACAGGCGATGGACAACGCTAACAAGGTGTTCCCGACGCTGGAAACCATGCCGATTGCGCTGGTGATCCTGATCGTCTGTTCGATCGGTGCGCTGATTGGCCTGGTCAACGGCGTGATTATCGCTTACCTGAAGGTGACGCCGTTTATCACCACGCTGGGCACCATGATTATCGTTTACGGCATCAACTCGCTGTACTTCGACTTCGTCGGTGCGTCACCGGTGGCCGGTTTTGACGAGAAGTTCTCCACCTTTACCCAGGGCTTCCTGCGCATCGGCGACTTCAAACTCTCGTACATCACCTTCTACGCGATTATCGCCATCCTGCTGGTGTGGGTGCTGTGGACCAAAACCCGCTTCGGTAAGAACATCTTCGCCATCGGCGGTAACCCGGAAGCGGCGAAAGTCTCCGGCGTTAACGTGCCGTTCAACCTGATTCTGGTTTATGCGCTCTCCGGCGTGTTCTACGCCTTCGGCGGGATGCTGGAAGCGGGGCGCATCGGTTCCGCCACCAACAACCTTGGCTTTATGTACGAGCTGGATGCAATCGCGGCCTGCGTGGTGGGCGGCGTCTCCTTCGCCGGCGGCGTGGGCACCGTGGCCGGGGTGGTAACCGGGGTAATCATCTTTACGGTGATCAACTACGGCCTGACCTATATCGGCGTCAACCCGTACTGGCAGTACATCATCAAGGGCGGCATCATCATCTTCGCGGTGGCGCTGGACTCGCTGAAGTACGCGCGTAAGAAGTAATCTCTGCACCATCAGCACAAGGGCCGCTTATCGCGGCCCTTTTTTTTGCCGGCAGTTTACTGCATCAGGCTGTCGCAGCGGAGGGCGGATTACGGCCAGTAAAGCGGGTGAGGGCAGCGGATCTGCACCCGGCAGGCGGTCTGACGTCGCAGCGGGGCAGGCGAAAACTGCGTGCGGTAGCCGTTCTGCTACTTCCTGCGCTGGATCTCCAGCACCTGCTCCGGGGTAACCGCCGGATAGCTCTGGGCGTCTTCGGCGACTTCGTGGCGGGCGGGGATTGGCACCAGCGGGCCGAGGAAGCGCGGTTCGCGCTTCATAATATAGAGATCGGCCAGCGCGCCAAGGCGGGCACCGACTTCGCGCAGGCGCACGGTAAGCATGTTTTTCGGCGACGGCACCGCGTAGCACTGCGCCTGGATGCCGGAGTGCAGGGCGATAAACAGCGCGCGTTCACAGTGGAAACGCTGGGTGATGATGATGAAGTCGTTGGTATCGAACACCTTGCGGGTGCGCACGATCGAGTCGAGGGTGCGGAAGCCGGCAAAGTCCATCACTATATCGGCCGGATCGACCCCGGCGGCGATCAGGTCGCGGCGCATGGTCATCGGCTCGTTGTAGCTCTGCTGGGCGTTATCACCGCTGAGCAGCAGGTAGTTAACCTTGCCGCTGTTGTAGGCGTTCAGCGCGCCCTGCATGCGGAACAGGTAGTATTCGTTGGGGACGCCGGTGCGGTAGTACTTGGCGGTGCCAAGCACTACGCCGACCTGGCGGTGCGGCAGCGACTTCAGGTCGTCATAGACGTAGGGGGCGGTTTTCCAGCTGATCCAGCGATCCAGGCCAAGCGCGGTCAGACCCGTCAGTCCCACGACGATAATCAGACCATAAAACAGGCGTTTCAGCATTCGGCTCGGTACCCGGTTCAGCAAGTGCAAGGTGGTTCAAGGCTACTTGAGGCGGCGGGGTGAAGCAAGTCAACGCGTGCCGGTTGGCGGGATTTCAGACAAAAGGAGGGACAAAGGGTTGTCTGCCGGCCCAGGTTAACGATGAGGCAGCGGCTAGCTGGCGTGCCGCTGGACAAAACATCAGCATCAGCAGGTAGCGGGTGTATGGAGCAGGAGCAGGTATCGCGTGCGGGAAGCTGGCAGGAGAGAGGCAGGTGCAGCGGTAACAGCGTCAGGGCCGCAGCCCTGACGCTTTACGCCGATCAGATCGATGTACGACGATAGTTACGGTACTGCGGCAGCCAGAAGTTGGCGGCGATGGCTTTCGACAGCACGTCTTCCGAAGTCACTACCGCGACGCCGGCCAGCTGCGCCGCTTTGGCCACCGCCATGGCGATCACCTTCGACACGCCCTGAATATCCTTCACTTCCGGCAGCACCGGGCCTTCGCCGTCGTTGGCCAGCGGCGAGCAGTCGGCCAGCGCGCGGCTGGCGGCCATCAGCATGCTGTCGGTGACGCGGGTGGCGCCGGAGGCGATCACACCCAGACCGATGCCGGGGAAGATATAGGAGTTGTTGCACTGGGCGATCGGGTAGGTTTTATCCTTCCAGGTGACCGGGGCAAACGGGCTGCCGGTGGCGACCAGCGCCTGGCCGTCGGTCCACGCCATAATATCCTGCGGGGTGGCCTCCACGCGCGAGGTCGGGTTAGACAGCGGCATGATGATCGGGCGCGCGCAGTGTTTGTGCATCTCGCGCACGATCTCTTCACTGAACAGCCCCGGCTGGCCGGAAACGCCGATCATAATGCTCGGACGGGCGTTACGCACCACGTCGAGCAGCGACAGCGAGTCGCTCTGGCTATCCCAGCCGGCCAGTTTGTCGCTCTTCTGCACCAGGCGGCTCTGGAAGTTCAGCAGGTTCGGCAGCTTGTCGGTCAGCAGGCCGAAACGATCCACCATAAATACGCGGCCGCGCGCTTCGTCATCGCTCAGCCCTTCGGACTTCATCTGCGCGATAATCTGCTCGGCGATGCCGCAGCCGGCGGAACCGGCCCCGAGGAACACCACGTTCTGTTCGCTCAGTTTGTTGCCCGCCGCGCGGCTGGCCGCCAGCAGGGTGCCGAGGGTGACGGAAGCGGTGCCCTGAATATCGTCGTTAAAGCAGCACACCTCATCACGGTAGCGCTCCAGCAGCGGCATGGCGTTCTTCTGCGCGAAGTCTTCAAACTGCAGCAGCACGTTCGGCCAGCGGCTCTTCACCGCCTGGATGAAGTCGTTAACGAAGTTATCGTACTCTTCTCCGGTGATGCGCGGGTGGCGCCAGCCCATATACAGCGGATCGTTCAGCAGCTGCTGGTTGTTGGTGCCGACGTCCAGCACCACCGGCAGGGTGTACGCCGGGCTGATGCCGCCGCAGGCGGTGTACAGCGACAGCTTACCGATCGGAATGCCCATGCCGCCGATGCCCTGGTCGCCGAGGCCGAGGATGCGCTCGCCGTCGGTGACCACGATCACCTTCACATTCTGCTTGGTGGCGTTCTGCAGCATGTCTTCGATGTTTTCACGGTTCGGATAGGAGATAAACAGGCCGCGCGCGCGGCGGTAGATCTCAGAGAAGTGCTCACAGGCCGCGCCGACGGTCGGGGTGTAGATAATCGGCATCATCTCTTCCAGATGATTGTCCAGCAGGCGGTAGAACAGGGTTTCGTTGGTGTCCTGAATGTTACGCAGGTAGACGTGCTTATCGTTATTGTTCTTGAAATCCTGGTACTGGCGGTAGGCGCGGGCCGCCTGCTCTTCGATGCTCTCAACGGTTTCCGGCAGCAGGCCGCGCAGGTTAAAGTCGTGGCGCTCTTCGGTGGTGAAGGCGCTACCCTTATTCAGCAGCGGGAATTCCAGCAGGATTGGGCCGGCGTAAGGGATATAGAGGGGGCGTTTACTTTCGTACTCGAGTTCCATGCAATCATTACTCAGTGGGGATTGGGGATGTGGCGCCAATCCTAGAATAAATCGCCTGAAAGTACAGCTTTTGTTAACACGCAATAACAAAAGCTGCGATTATCCTCGAATATTAGAAAAATTCTTACAGATCGCCCAGCGATAAGCGGCTGAAATGTTGACAGCCGAGCGCGGCCAGGGTGGCGGCGGTGGCAGACGACTGATCGAGTTGCGCATCACCGGCCTGCGCCAGCACGCCACGGCGGATCTGGTCGAAGCTGCGGCCGCTGAGGTTAAGCAGGTTCAGCGCCCCCTGCAGCGGCGGCAGGCTCGGGTTAAAGGCGGCGTTCTCGGCGTAGCGGCCGGCAAAGATCGCGCCGTCGTCGGTTTCCAGCGCCACGCCGCTCCAGGCTCCGCTGTACGGCGCGTGGCTGCGGTTCGCGGCGGCCAGCGCCGCCTGCTCCAGCGCGTCGCCGCGCGGCTGCACGCCGTGATCGACCTCATCCATCAGCAGGGTGGCGATCTCCAGATCGCGCGGGCCGAACGAATCCGGCAGATAGTGGCCAAGCGTGGCGGCGGCGCGCCCCGGTAGCTCAACGATCAGATCGCTGCCGCTGTTCAGCTCGTTCATAAACTGACGACAGTGGCCGCAGGGGGTGTAGTTAACGGTGATCGCCGCCAGCCCGCGCTCGCCGCGCAGCCAGGCGTGGGTCACCGCGCTCTGCTCGGCGTGCACCGTCTGCTGCATGGTTGCCCCGGCGAACTCCAGGTTGGCACCGAACCACAGCGTGCCGCTGACCCCGCGGGCGATGGCACCCACCATAAAGTTCGACAGCGGCGCAACCGCGCAGGCGGCGGCCAGCGGCAGCAGCGCAAAGGCCAGCTGGCTGTCGTCCAGGCCGCTGGCCAGCTTCAGCGCGGCGGCGTCGGCTGCGCTGATTGAACCGGCAAAGTCGTCTGCGTCAAGCAGCGGCTGAATGGCCTGCTGCAGCGCCGCGGGCAGGGTGGTAAAAGCGGACTGGAAACGTGGGTGCATACGAAACCTCATTAACGGAGTACTGGCCCATCCTAATGGGCCGGCAGCCTGTTATATGTGATTCATGTCACGCTGACAATGTAATAGATGAAAGATATGTGAGAAATGCGAGACTTATCGCAAGTTTTAGACCATTTACTGCCCCAGCGGGCAGCGGGCAGCGGGCAGCGGGCAGCGGGCAGCGGGTAACGAGTAGCGAGTAGGGGGCACGGGCGGCAGGTTGAGGACAACAGCGACGGGCAAGGTGCAGCGGGCAGCAGGCAGCAGGCAGCGGGAATAGAATATCGGGCACCTGGTAACGGGTAACAGGTAACAGGGAAACAGAGAAATTCTGCTCCCGAGCCACTGGGGGCACGGGAGCAGGGGAGAGTGTCGCTGTCAGCCCAGCCAGTGCAGCAGCAGCGGGAACAGAAACGGCGCGGTCAGCGAGGTGATAATGGCGCACAGCACCAGCGCCAGCGAGCTGAACGCGCCCTCCTGCGCATCCAGCTCCACCGCGCGGGCGGTGCCGATAGCGTGCGAGGCGTTACCGATCGCCAGCCCGCGCGCCGCCTTATGCCTGACCCGCAGCAGGTTCAGCAGCATATGGCCAAACACCGCGCCGGAGACGCCGGCGATCAGCACGCAGATAGCGCTGATCGCCGGAATACCGCCCTGCGAGGCGGAGACCGCCATGGCGATCGGCGTGGTCACCGACTTCGGCATCAGGGTGGCGGCGATCTGCGGCGTCGCTCCCAGCCACAGCGCAATCGCGGTGCCGGAAACCATCGCCGTCAGGCTGCCGACGAAGCAGACGCTGATAATCGACTTCCAGCGCGCGCGGATCTGATGGATCTGCTCATACAGCGGCAGCGCCAGCGCCACCACCGCCGGCTGCAGCAGGTTATTCAGCAGCGCGCTGCCGGCAAAATAGCGCGCGTAGGGCAGCTGCAGCACCAGCAGCAGCGGAATAATCACCGCCATGGCGACCAGCAGCGGATTCAGCAGCGACAGCTTCGCCTTCGCCGCCAGCCAGCGCGCCGCCAGAAACACGCCAACGGTCAGCGGCAGCGCCCACCAGAAATCACCGAAATCAGACATCATCCCCCTCCTTACGCTGCAGACGCTCAGACAGCAGCCCCACCGTAACCAGCACGATCAGCGTACTCACCAGGCAGGAGACAACGATTGGCGCAAACTGCGCGCTGAGAATATCGATGTCGTTCATAATCCCGACGCTGATCGGCACAAAAAGCAGCGCCATATAGCGAATAATCAGCTGGCAGCCGGGCCGCACCCACTCCACCGGCAGCAGCTGCGTCGCCAGCAGGGTAAACAACAGCAGCATGCCGATAATACTGCCGGGAATGGCAACGGGAAGCAGGGTCGAGATGCCGCGCCCGGCAATCAGGCACAGGTAAATCGCCAGAAACGAGCGGCAATAGCGGAACACAATAAGAAGAACGCGGGACATAAACCACTCCGGAATTCAGAGCGTTAAGCATACGACGATTGCCAGCCCACTGCCAGCAGCAGCGAACACGTGTTCTGCATTCAGACGACATGCAATGTATAGCGAAGGGAGTCAAACAACATGAAGACAACGCAACAGGTAAAGCGAAGCAGTCAAACAAGAAGCTAAAGACAACGCAGAAGGTAAAGCGAAGGGAATCTGACAGCAATCAGAAGACAACACAGAAGGTAAAGCGAAGGGAGCCCGTACACGGAGTAAAGCATCACGGGCCAGGGAAGGCCCGTGCTGAGCTGTCATGGATGACGTTTTTTGCGTCTTTACGGAGTGTCCGGGCTCCCTGAGCCGGAGCCCGGATTAACAGACGACTCAACGCTGTTGAACTTGCTGAGCCCGCCACCGCATCAACAGACGACCTTACTTAACCTGCTGCCCCGGCTGCGCGCCGCTGTCCGGGCTGAGCAGGAAGATATCCTTGCCGCCAGGACCCGCCGCCATCACCATCCCTTCCGACACGCCGAAACGCATCTTGCGCGGCGCAAGGTTGGCGACCATCACCGTCAGGCGGCCGACCAGCACCGCCGGATCGTTATAGGCAGCGCGGATGCCGGAGAACACCTGACGGGTCTCACCGCCGAGATCCAGCGTCAGCTTCAGCAGCTTATCTGAACCCTCGACCAGCTCGGCGTTCTGGATCAGCGCAATACGCATATCCACCTTAGCGAAATCGTCAAAGCTGATGGTCTCCTGAATCGGATCGTCCGCCAGCGGACCGGTCAGCGCCGGTTTAGCCGCCGCCGCCGCATCTTCCTTCGACGCTTCGATCAGGCCGTTAACCTTATCCAGCTCAATACGGCCATACAGCGCCTTAAACGGGGCAATGGTATGGTTCAGCAGCGGCTGCTGAATACCGTCCCAGCTCAGCTCCTGATTCAGGAAGGCTTCGGTACGTTCGCTCAGCGTTGGCAGCACCGGCTTCAGCCAGGTCATCAGCACGCGGAACAGGTTAATGCCCATCGAGCAGATCGCCTGCAGATCGGCGTCGCGGCCTTCCTGCTTCGCCACCACCCACGGCGCCTGCTCGTCAACGTAGCGGTTAGCCACGTCGGCCAGCGCCATAATCTCGCGCACGGCGCGGCCGAACTCGCGGCTGGCCCAGGCCTCACCAATGCTGGCGGACGCATCGGTAAAGGTCTTATACAGCGCCGGATCGGCCAGCTCGGCGGACAGCTGGCCGTTAAAGCGTTTGGTGATAAAGCCGGCGTTGCGCGAGGCGAGGTTAACCACCTTGTTAACGATATCGGCGTTAACGCGCTGCACGAAGTCTTCCAGGTTCAGGTCGATATCGTCAATGCGCGACGACAGCTTGGCGGCATAGTAATAACGCAGGCTGTCCGCATCCAGGTGCTGCAGCCAGGTGCTGGCCTTGATAAAGGTGCCGCGCGACTTGGACATCTTCGCCCCGTTCACCGTCACGTAGCCGTGCACGAACAGGTTGGTCGGCTTGCGGAAGTTGCTGCCTTCCAGCATCGCCGGCCAGAACAGGCTGTGGAAGTAGACGATATCCTTACCGATAAAGTGGTACAGCTCGGCGTCGGAGTCTTTCTTCCAGAAGGCGTCGAAATCGATATCGCCGCGCTTATCGCACAGGTTCTTAAACGAGCCCATGTAGCCGATTGGCGCATCCAGCCAGACGTAGAAGTACTTGCCCGGCGCACCCGGGATCTCAAAGCCGAAGTACGGCGCATCGCGGGAGATATCCCACTGCTGCAGGCCGGACTCAAACCACTCCTGCATCTTGTTCGCCACCTGCTCCTGCAGCGCGCCGGAACGGGTCCACGCCTGCAGCATGGCGCTGAACTCCGGCAGGTCGAAGAAGAAGTGCTCAGAGTCGCGCAGCTCCGGCGTTGCGCCTGACACCACCGACTTCGGATCGATCAGCTCGGTCGGGCTGTAGGTGGCGCTGCACACTTCGCAGTTATCGCCGTACTGGTCCGGGGCCTTACATTTCGGGCAGGTGCCTTTCACGAAACGGTCCGGCAGGAACATGCCTTTCTCCGGATCGTACAGCTGCGAAATGGTGCGGTTCTTAATAAAACCGTTCTCCTTCAGGCGGGTGTAGATCAGCTCGGACAGCTCGCGGTTCTCGTCGCTGTGCGTCGAGTGGTAGTTGTCATAGCTGATATTGAACCCGGCAAAATCGGTCTGATGCTCCTGACTCATTTCAGCGATCATCTGCTCCGGGGAGATGCCGAGCTGCTGGGCTTTCAGCATGATCGGCGTGCCGTGTGCGTCGTCGGCACAGATGAAATAAACCTGATTGCCGCGCATTCGCTGGTAACGAACCCAAATATCCGCCTGGATATGCTCGAGCATGTGGCCGAGGTGAATGGAGCCGTTTGCGTACGGCAGTGCGCACGTTACCAATATTTTTTTCGCGACTTGAGTCATAGTAAGACTTGCTATACCTGTTGAAAAAGGGGTTTACATGCTAACCGAAAGCGCCGCCCTGCGGCAACTAAGGCCGACGCAACAGAAGATTTTTCAGCACCCTGAGCGCCGGGCCAGGCGGGATCTGGTATGCTTACCGACAGTTATGGGCAATTTTACAACAGTCAACAAGGAGCCGGGATGACCCTTCACTCCCCGGGGCACCACACCCCCGAAGTGCTGCGTGCCGTGGTGGTGGGCGTGCTGACCACATTTGAACATCCAACCCTGCAGCGCAACCTCACCGCGCTGAAAGCGCTGCGCCACTGCGCACTGCTGGATAACACCCTGCACCTGGAACTGAGCATGCCGTTTGTCTGGCAGAGCACGTTTGAACAGCTGAAAGAACAGCTCAGCGCCGAACTGCTGCGCCAGACCGGGGCGGCCGCCATCAGCTGGCGCTTAACGCTGGACGTGGCCACGCTGCAGCGGGTAAAAAACCGCCCCGGCGTTAACGGCGTCAAAAACATCATCGCCGTCAGCTCCGGCAAGGGCGGGGTGGGCAAATCGACCACCGCGGTCAACCTGGCGCTGGCGCTGGCCGCCGAAGGGGCGAAGGTCGGCCTGCTGGACGCCGATATCTATGGTCCCTCGATCCCCGACATGCTCGGCACCGACGACCAGCGCCCCAGCTCGCCGGACGGCACCCATATGGCGCCGATTATGGCGCACGGGCTGGCCACCAACTCGATCGGCTACCTGGTGACCGACGACAACGCCATGGTGTGGCGCGGGCCGATGGCCAGCAAGGCGCTGATGCAGCTGCTGAACGAGACCCTCTGGCCGGAGCTGGACTACCTGGTGCTGGATATGCCGCCGGGCACCGGCGACATTCAGCTGACGCTGGCGCAGAACGTACCGGTGACCGGCGCGCTGGTGGTCACCACGCCGCAGGACATCGCACTGATTGACGCTAAAAAAGGCATCGTGATGTTTGAGAAGGTCAACGTGCCGGTGCTGGGCATCGTGGAGAACATGAGCACGCACATCTGCAGCCAGTGCGGCCACGAAGAGACGATCTTCGGCAGCGGCGGCGCGGAGCGGCTGGCGGAGCAGTATCACACCCGCCTGCTGGCACAGCTGCCGCTGCATATCAGCCTGCGCGAAGACCTCGACCTCGGCGAACCGACGGTGGTGCGCCGCCCGGACAGCGAGTTTACCGCGCTGTACCGTGAACTGGCCGGCCGGGTGGCCGCGCAGCTTTACTGGCAGGGCGACGTCATCCCGCAGGACATTGCCTTCCGCGCCGTATAACCGGCCAGCCGATGCCAGGGCACGCCCCTGGCATCTGAGCCCAGGGCCGGTCAGGCCAGCCGCACCAGCCGCTGTTCAAAGCCATCCAGCATGCGGTAATCGAAGTCGATCTTACCCGCCTCAAACAGCTCGTTAATCACCGTAAAGTTATTGTCCGGCGTGACGTTGCAGCGGTGGTTCAGCTCGGTGTCCTGCAGGGTAAAGGCCCGATCGTTGCGGGCGATGGTGTGCAGATACTGCAGCATCAGCCAGGCTTTCTGGCTGATGCCGGCCTGCTCATAAAGAGGGCGGTGGCTCATCGGGGGTAAAGGTTTCCGTAAAAAAATTCAGTTCAGTGGTCAGCAGGGCAGGGGGGCTGCTACAGGCTGTAGTGCATCAACAGGTACTCGCCCTGATCGCTCTCACCCTGCGCCACCACCCGCCAGCCGTGCTTCTTATAGAAGCTCTGCGCCTGCAGATTCTCCGCCAGGCACTTCAGCGCCCCGGTCGACGTAAACCGCTGCTGCACCGCCTGTAACAGCGCGCTGCCGGCACCACTGCCCTGGTGGGCCGGATCGATAAACAGGCTGTGCAGGAAGTTATCGTTCTCAAGCAGGGCGGCAAAACCCAGCCGCTCGCCGTCTTCTTCCGCGACCAGCACCGTTTCGCCCAGCGTAATACGGTCAAAATCCTCCAGCTGCCACTCGCTGTCGTCCAGCCAGGTCCAGTTAGCCTTGCGTGAAGCGAGGAACAGCGTACGCAAAAACGGCCGGTCGGCTTCGGTAAACGGGCGGATGATCATGGGTAAAACTCCTGCAGCAAAACGCCATCTGGCAACGTCACAGAGTTTATCGCAAAACGTTAAATAATAATCAGAATAAACAAAATAACGCGGTTAAATACCCGTTTCAGGGTTTTTCTGCCTGGCTTTTGACTTTACGTGGCAGTCTATGTCGTTTTTTATTGAATTCGGGCGCTTTTAGCTGGCGACGACGGCTATAACTCAGCATGATATCACCTGAAAATCACCCTGCGGGACTATTAATGAGTAAGTTTGATTTTTGACCTCTTGATTATTCCTGCTTTCTGGACAGGGTAAAAAAAAGCGAAATTGAGTAAGAATCTACCAGATATCCGACCAGTTAAGAAAAATCTGATTTATACAAACTTGACGCTGGTTGACAATTTGGATCGGAATAAGCTGAAATAAAAAACTCGTTAAATTTCAGTGGCTTGAATCGATTCAATTGGATTATTTCAGAGCATTCTGGCGTTATTCCTAACCGGCACGTTGCGATAAGCTGTCAGAGAAATATCGTGATAGCCCTCCCATTTCGACAGTATTTAACTTAGAATAATCCTACTTAACGAGTACCCCCCTATGCAGTTCTCATCAGATGACTGAGACTGCTTACGACCCGGCGCTGGACAACCCGCGCTGGGGGGGCTAATGATGATTGCGACGTACAGTGGACTGGTAGCTGTTGAGCCTGGGGCGGTAGCCTGTCTGAACCGCCCTAAAATGGCGATGAAATGCACAGCTTCACGATTTCTCATTCACTGTACTAATACTAACTATCTTAGATTCTTATTGCTCAGCGCGCGAATTTGATGATCCATAATTGAACAGACGCGCATGGCAACGTGGTAAAGAGTAGGGGACCAGGGCTGCGGAAGAGTCAACCGCGGGCACCCTTACTGCTGTGAGGTGACGGCTGTTTTCAGCTGGATGAACGAGTCACCTGTTGCGTACACTCCTCACATGCAGTCCTTTTATGGTCCCGTTACATTACTGACCACCTCTTCAGAGTGCTTAGTTCAGCCCGACCCCGGATGCCCGGTGCCGATGAGCCCAGGCGTTCACTGCGCCAGATCCGGCATTCGTCAGACAAGACATAACCATACCTTATCCTGACCGGGCCAACCCACAGCGTTGACCCGTTGAAAAAAAGCCTTTTTTTGGCGATTAACCTACAATAGCTTCAACCTAAAACGGTTACACTGCTGCAATCAAGGCAGCAACCGTCCTTAACATTTCGTGGCCGGAACCGGGGGGCCCCCCGCCCGGCCGCGGGCAGATAAATATTCTAATCATTGATGATACGAACTTATGACCAAAAAACTTTTGAAGCTTTCGGCGGTGGCAGTAACTTTAGGGCTGTTAACTGGTTGTACGATTTTGCCAGGACAGGGATTGAGTACCTCAGGCAAGGACGTGATCAAGGCTGAGGACAGCAATTACGATATCGATAAACTGGTTAACGTCTACCCACTTTCTCCTGGCTTAATCGATCGCCTGCGACCGGAGCCTGTGATTTCCCGCCCGAATCCAGAGTTGGATAGCTTACTGAGCAGTTATGAGTATCGCATTGGCGTGGGTGACGTGCTAATGGTGACCGTATGGGATCACCCGGAGTTGACTACCCCGGCCGGCCAGTACCGCAGCGCCAGCGATACGGGTAACTGGGTTAATGCCGATGGCACAATTTTCTATCCTTATATTGGAAAAGTGAAGGTTGCAGGTAAGACTGTTGCAGAAGTCCGTCAAGAAATCAGCAATCGTCTGACTACCTTCATTGAAAGTCCACAAGTCGATGTAGCAATTGCTGCATTCAGGTCTCAGAAAGCGTATGTAACTGGTGAAGTTATTACATCAGGAAAGCAAAATATAACTAATATACCTTTGACAATAATGGATGCGATTAATGCAGCTGGTGGCCTAGCCCCTGATGCAGACTGGCGCAACGTGGTATTAACTCATAATGGGCGAGATAGTAAAATTTCACTTTATGCATTAATGCAAAAAGGGGATCTTACTCAGAACAAATTGTTATATCCCGGCGACATCCTTTTTGTTCCGCGAAACGATGATTTAAAAGTTTTTGTTATGGGTGAAGTCGGTAAGCAGAGCACGCTTAAGATGGATCGAAGTGGGATGACATTAGCCGAAGCTCTTGGCACTTCAGAGGGTATGAATCAGTCTCTAAGTGATGCACAAGGAGTATTTGTGATAAGACAGCTGAAGGGCGATAAGCAAGGAAAAATCGCTAACGTATATCAACTTAATGCTAAGGATGCATCAGCTATGGTCTTAGGCTCTGAGTTCCAACTTCAGCCATACGATATTGTATATGTGACTACAGCACCATTGGCACGATGGAATAATGTAATTTCTCAGATCGTACCAACAATAAATGGTGTGAACTCCATGATTGAAAACGTACGTTACATTAGAAATTGGAATTAAGTATGTTTAACTCAATTTTAGTCGTTTGTACTGGGAATATCTGTCGCTCGCCGATAGGTGAAAGACTTTTACGAAAAGCCCTCCCAGAAAAAAAAATAGATTCTGCGGGAACCGGAGCTTTACAAGGACATGAGGCGGATGCAAGTGCAATCGCAATTGCAAATAAGCATGACCTTTCATTAGCAGATCACGAAGGTAAACAATTCACTTCTACTCTTAGCCGGCAGTATGATCTGATTCTGGTTATGGATAAATCTCATCTTGAGCAAATAGGGCGCATTGCTCCGGAGGCAAGAGGGAAAACCATGCTATTTGGTCATTGGATCAATCAGCGCGAAATCCCAGATCCTTATAGGAAAAGTGATGAAGCATTTGCCTCCGTTTACGATTTAATTGAACAGGCTAGCAAAAGCTGGGCTGAAAAACTTAGTGGATAATCTTCAGGAAACTAATGCGCATGTCATCTGTTACTAGTAAAAAGTCATCTATAGAGACTGATGAAATTGATCTCGGTCGGTTATTCGGTGAGTTGGTTGATCACAGAAAGTTTATAGTAACTGTAACGACTATAGTTACCGCGTTAGCTATCATCTATGTTCTCTTTGCTACACCCATTTATCAGTCTGACTCATTAATACAAATTGAACAAAAGCAGGGCAATGCAATCCTGGGGAATTTAAGTCAAATATTGCCAGACAGTCAGCCTGAATCGGCACCAGAGGTGGTACTGTTACAGTCTAGAATGATTTTGGGCAAGACTATAGATGACCTTAATCTACAAACAGTAGTGAAACAGGACTATTTCCCTATTTTTGGACGTGGCTGGAATAGACTCACTGGAAAAAAACCAGGGATGATATCTGTTTCCCGAGCATATATACCAGAGCTAGAGTCTGGTAAGAATGAACTACTTTTAACAGTAGTTAATTCAAATACTTATACTATTGAGGGAGAGAATTTTTCTTCCGAGGGGCATGTAGGAAAGCTGTTTAGTGATAGCGGAGTTTCTTTAATGGTCAGTGATTTAGTTGCTGAACCAGGAACAGCCTTCAAAATCAAAACGTTAAGTAGATTACAGGCAATCAAGACCCTACAAGATCAGTTTCTCGTAACTGAAGAGGGCAAAGGAACAGGTATGCTCCGGTTAACCTTAACTGGAGATGACCCGAAACTAGTATCTTCAATTCTGGATAGTATAAGTAATAATTACTTAACACAGAATATCGCAAGGCAAGCAGCCCAAGATGCTAAAAGTTTAGAGTTTCTTAGCAAGCAATTACCTAAGATAAGAACAGATCTAGATTTGGCTGAAGATAAGTTAAATGACTACAGGAAGAAGAAAGATTCCGTGGATTTAACCATGGAAGCTAAGTCAGTACTTGATCAAATTGTCAATGTAGACAATCAACTAAATGAATTAACTTTTCGTGAAGCAGAAATATCTCAGCTTTTTACAAAAGAACATCCGACGTTTAAAGCTCTAATTGAAAAGCGTCAAACATTACAAGAAGAAAAGGCAAAGTTAAACAAGCGTGTATCGTCAATGCCCGCTACACAACAGGAAGTTTTGCGGTTGGGTCGCGATGTTGAGTCAGGACGAGCTGTTTATATGCAGTTGCTGAACCGTCAACAAGAGCTGAATATCTCAAGGTCTAGTGCAATTGGATATGTAAGAATAGTTGATAATGCAATAACAGAACCAGGGCCAGTTAAACCCAAAAAAGCGCTCATGGTTGTTATTGGTTTAATCATGGGGTTAATTCTCTCAATCGGGTTGATTCTTTTACGTGTCTTTTTACGTCGTGGAATTGAATCGCCTGAACAATTGGAAGAACTTGGCATTAACGTATATGCAAGCGTACCCGTTTCAGAAACATTATCTAAGAGTAAACAGTCAAATTCTAAATGGAATAAACATAAAGAAGATGATGCATCATTCTTGGCATTCGATAATCCAGCTGATTTAGCAATTGAAGCAATACGTGGACTACGTACCAGTTTGCACTTTGCGATGATGGAAGCATCTAATAAAGTTCTTATGATTTCTGGCGCAAGTCCCAATGCAGGGAAGTCATTTATCAGTAGTAACCTTGCAGCAATCATTGCGCAAAGTGGTAAAAGAGTATTATTTATTGATACGGACATGCGAAAAGGTTATGCGCATAAGGTTTTTGGTGTGTCTAATGACAATGGTTTGTCTGATTTACTATCGGCTAAAGCCTCAATTGAGGACGTAGTAAAACCAATAGTTAAAGCAGGCTTTGATTTTATATCACGCGGTGCAGTACCACCTAACCCAGCAGAATTATTGATGCATTCTCGTTTGCAAGATTTGATTAATTGGGCAAATGAACATTACGAATTGATCGTCATCGATACCCCACCAATTCTGGCAGTAACAGATGCGGCAATTGTTGGTCGCTACGCTGGTACAACTCTTCTTGTAGCTCGCTTTGAAGAAAATACTGCAAAAGAGATTGACGTAAGTATCAAACGATTTGAGCAAAGTGGTGTAGTTGTCAAAGGATGTATTCTCAACGGTGTGGTTAAGAAGAGTAGTAGTTATTATGGTTACGGTTATAACCATTATGGATACTCATACTCGGATGATAAGAAAAAATAGCTAGGAGATTGGCTCAATGGACGGGCCAAGGAACTTAACTATAAATTTATTTTAGCGTGGTAAATGGATATGAATAAATTTACCACGCTAAAAATGCAGTATCAAATTACTTTGAGAGTTAACTAAAAATGAAGGAATTAATAAATTTTGATAGCCGGTGGATTGGTGAGCACGGCATAGGCCGCTTTGCAGCAGAAGTTCGTCTTGCAGATTTAAACTTTGTTGATATTCCTTTAAATGGAAACCCTGCTGGTAAATTTGATGTATTAAAACTAACGGCATATTTGATTTCAAAAAAAAGTTTATTCTTTACACCTGGGTACAATTCCCCATTGTTTTTCTTAAGTAGGTGTATGATTACTATCCATGACTTGAATCATATTGATCTTGATTTCAATAGTTCATTTCTGAAAAAGATTTACTATGCTTTAGTACTAAAGCGTGCGTGTCACAAATCAGCCAAAATTTTTACTGTATCAGAGTTCTCTAAGCAAAGAATAACTGAATGGGCAAATATTTCTCCTGAGAAGGTTATTGTAGTAGGGAATGGGGTATCTGAAGAGTTCAATGTTTCTGCTAATAAGTATGATGCTGGATCTGAGTATGTTTTTGTTGTGGGTAACAGAAAAAAACATAAAAATGAAGTTCTTGCTTTAAAAGCGTTCCTACTTTCTAATATACCAAAAGAAACGAAAATAATTTTCTCCGGAACAGAGTCTGAAGAACTTAAGCAAGTAATAGATGAATACGAAGCTCATTCAAGAGTGATATTTACAGGACGACTGAGCAACGAAAAATTAGCGATGATGTATAGAGGGGCAATTTGTCTTTTGTTTCCATCGCTTTATGAAGGCTTTGGTCTGCCAGTGATCGAAGCAATGGCTTGTGGTACAGCCGTAGTAACTTCGAACACAACTTCATTAAAAGAGGTATCTGGGGACGCTGCATGCTTAGTCGATCCTACAGATGTAAACAGTATTAAAGATGGGCTTAATCGTGTTTATGAGGATAAAGAGTATAGAAACATTCTCATTGACGAAGGGTTAAAACAATCTCAAAAATACACGTGGGATAAAGTTAGGGATAAGTTATCTTCCGCAATCAATATCGAAATTAAAAAAACAAATTACTGAGTAAAATTTCTCTAAGGTTAGCGATGAGTTGCTATTATCAACGGTATTATCATTAATCCATTTTTAATACTCTTAAATAATTAGCAATCTTGCATTAATTCACTGATTAATGCTTTAAAGTTGGAAAGGACCAATCATGAGAATAATGATTTTCAACACTCTCTATTACCCTTTTAGAATCGGTGGAGCTGAAGTGTCTGTCCAGATACTAGCTGAGGAGTTAGTCAGGCAGGGTAATGATGTTAGAGTGATAACACTGCACGATAAGAAAGAACGTGAAGAGATTTTGTTGAATGGTGTGGAAGTAGTATATTTGCCATTGAAAAACGTTTATTGGCCTTTCTCGAATAATAAAAAATCCCCGTTTAAAAAATTACTATGGCACACGCTAGATAACTATAATTATTTAATGTATAAAAAGTCACTTTTAGAGATAGATAAGTATCAACCAGATGTTGTTCATACCAATAACCTTGCAGGTTTTTCAGTCGCAGTATGGCATGCAGTAAAAAAATCAGGGGTCAAGTTGGTTCATTCATCTAGAGATTATTATCTCTTTCACCCGAATTGCACACTTTTTAAGTCTGGTGAAAATATGGACGTTGGCGAAAAGAGCGTGTTTTTGTGGTCTTGGTTAAAGAAAAAAATAAGTAATAATGTCGACTCGTATGTTGGGATTAGTAAATATATTTCTAATGTGCATGCTCAAAACGGTTTTTTTAGTAATTCGAAAAAACAATTTATATATAATCCTGTAGAAAAAATAAAAAGTTTCACAAATGAAGAAGTCATAACTGTAGGGTTTATTGGGCGACTTACCTTAGAAAAGGGGTTTGATGAATTTTGTCGAATCGCTGCTTTTTACAAAAATAATGATAAGTTTAAGTTTGTCGCTGCAGGTGAATATGTAAATAATGGAAGCAGAGATCTACTAGAAAAGTTAGCAAGTGATAGCAATGTTCAAATTAAAGGCTATATGCCTCTTAAAGAATTCCTAAATATGGTAAAGGTAGTTATACTGCCTATAAAATGGAATGAACCCTTCGGGAGGACAGCTGTAGAGTGCGCATTATCTGAAAAAATAGTTTTCACAAACTCTGTTGGTGCAATGACAGAATTGTCAGATATAATGTCTAACATAGTCTTAATATCTAACGGAGAAGTCAATATTTTGGATAAAGTAGAAAAAATGATTCCGGTTCAGTTACATCAAAGTATTGAAATTAATTTCGCCCCCAGAAAGATCGCTAATGACTATTTGAGTGTTTATAGAAACAAATAAAAACAACATACTACTGAATTTGAATGTGGAATTTATATTCAGTATTAATATTTATAATTGCATACTAAGAAGAGATGAAAATGATTCTACCAGTTATTATGGCTGGCGGTACAGGCAGTCGTCTATGGCCAATGTCACGAGAGCTGTATCCTAAACAGTTTCTCCGATTGAATAGCGATTTATCCATGCTTCAGGAGACTATAACTCGTCTGCATGGATTAGATGTATCCTCACCAATGCTCATATGTAATGAACAACATCGCTTTTTAGCTGCAGAACAATTACGCCAAATCAATCAACTCAATAGTGATATCATTCTTGAGCCAGTAGGACGTAATACTGCTCCAGCTATTGCTTTGGCTGCTTTAAGGGCAACAGCTAATGGAGATGATCCTCTTCTGCTTGTGCTGGCTGCCGATCACATTATTGAAGATACAAATGCTTTCCATCTGGCAATTACTGCAGCAGTTCCACTGGCTGTCAAAGGAAAACTTGTAACTTTCGGGATTGTAGCAACTGGTCCCGAAACGGGGTATGGATATATTCAGCGAGGCGAAGCTGAGGAGAATGTGGCATATGGCGTAAAACGTTTTGTTGAAAAGCCAAACTTCGAAACAGCTAATCAATATTTAGAAAGCGGCGAGTACTACTGGAATAGTGGAATGTTCCTTTTTAGTGCTAAGCGTTACTTAACTGAACTTTCTAAGTTCCAACCAGAAATTCTCGCTGCTTGTGAAAAAGCTATTGCAATTACAGATGTTGACTCTACACAAGATTTTATTCGGATAGATTCTGAAGCATTCTCTGCCTGTCCAGATGATTCGATAGATTACGCAGTCATGGAAAAAACTACTGATGCTGTGGTTATTCCTCTCAATGCTGGTTGGAATGATGTTGGTTCCTGGTCTGCCCTCTGGGAAGTAAATGATAAAGATAATGCTCAGAATGTATTAACCGGTGATGTTTTTACTCATAATTCTTCTGGTTGTTACATTAATACTGATGATACGCTTGTCGCAGCGATAGGGGTAAAAGACCTTGTTATCATTAACACTAAGGATGCTCTGTTAGTAATTGATAAGTCTCATGTTCAGGATGTTAAAAAAGTAGTTGAGTATCTAAAGTCCAATCAGAGACGTGAGCATAGATTGCACAGGGAATCATATCGTCCATGGGGTAAACATGATAAGGTTGTCGATCAGCCGAGATATCATGTGAGTCGTTTGACAGTCAAACCAGGCGGTAAATTCTCATTACAAAAACATTTGCACAGAGTTGAACATTGGGTGGTCTTATCAGGCACCGCTCAAGTAACAGTTGATGACAATATCTTCTTATTAACTGAGAATCAGTCTACTTTCATTCCTGTAGGTACAACTCATATGTTAGAAAATGTGGGTAAAATCCCCTTAGAGTTGCTTGAAATTGCCTCAGGATCTTATTTGGAAGAGGATGATATTATTCGTCTTAAAGATTATTACGGTCGCTGCTAATTTTAGGGAAATAAAAATGTCAGGAAAACTTACCTGCTTTAAAGCTTATGATGTTCGCGGGAAATTAGGCAGCGAGCTTAATGAAGATATTGCATACCGCATCGGTAGAGCGTATGGGCAATACTTAAAACCTAAAACAGTAGTTTTAGGTGGTGATATACGTTTAACAAGCGAATCACTCAAAAATGCTTTATCTAATGGTTTGCAAGATGCAGGCACCGATGTAGTAGATATTGGAATGACAGGGACAGAAGAGGTTTACTTTGCTACTTCCTACCTACAGACTGATGGTGGCATTGAAGTAACAGCAAGCCATAACCCATTGGACTACAATGGAATGAAACTTGTTAGAGAAAATTCTAAGCCTATCAGCGGAGATACTGGACTTCGAAATATTCAGTCTATTGCGGAGTTAAATGAATTTGCTACTGTTGAAGCTGATAAACGTGGTAGCTATCGCAAATTATCAGTAACAGATGCATATGTAGAGAAACTTTTAAGTTATATTGATTTCAAAAAATTCAATCGTCCCCTAAAGTTAGTCCTCAATTCTGGTAATGGCGCTGCAGGTCATGTGATTGATGCTATTGAAAATCGATTCAATGCTGAAGGATTACAGGTTGAATTTATTAAAGTGCATCATGAAGCTGATGGGAATTTCCCTAACGGAATACCAAATCCGTTGTTGCCTGAATGTAGACAGGATACAACTGAAGCAGTTATCAAACATAGCGCTGACATGGGAATTGCTTTTGATGGGGATTTTGATCGTTGTTTTCTTTTTGATAACAAAGGAAACTTCATCGAGGGTTATTATATTGTAGGTTTACTTGCTGCTGCATTCTTGGAAAAGAACCCAGGTTCAAAGATTATCCATGATCCTCGTCTTAGCTGGAATACTATTGATATTGTAGAAAAGGCTGGCGGTTTACCTATTATGTCAAAAACAGGTCATGCGTTTATAAAAGAACGTATGCGTCTCGAAGATGCTGTTTACGGTGGTGAAATGAGTGCCCACCATTATTTTCGTGATTTTGCATATTGTGATAGTGGAATGATTCCATGGTTGTTAGTTGCTGAATTATTACTCGTTAAGAATAAATCTCTAAGCGAATTAGTTAGTGATAGAATGGCGGCCTACCCTGCTTCGGGTGAAATTAATAGTACTATAAGTGCACCTCAGGAAGCGATCACGCGTGTCTTAGATCATTACAAAGATAATGCCATTAATATCGACTATACGGATGGTATCAGTGTGGAATATACCGACTGGCGATTCAATTTGCGGAGTTCGAATACGGAGCCAGTTGTTCGACTTAATGTTGAGTCGCGCATGGATGTCGAGTTGATGGAATCCAAAACTAACGAAATTCTAGCTCTCTTGCGCGATTGATTTTTACGATTTTGAATAATCCAGGGGCCCGATACTAGCAGGGCCTTAGATTCCATAGGTTTGATGAAACGTGGTTTATATTTATTTTAAGGTGAAATATGTCAAATGACATAAGTGTTGCGATAGCTGCTGACTGGTTAGTAACGTATGCCGGAGCCGAACGTGTTATTAAAGACATGCTGGATATATATCCGAATTCTGATATTTATACAGTTGTTGAAAACTTAAATGATGAAGCACGTTCAAATCTCCCAGCAAAAAAAATACATACCACTTTCATTCAAAAACTACCAGGAGCTAAAAAAAAGTATCAGAAATATCTTCCTCTTATGCCATTAGCGGTTGAGCAACTTGATGTCTCGGACCACGATATATTGTTGTCTAGCAGTCACGCGGTTGCAAAAGGAATTTTAACTGGTCCAGATCAACTCCATATTAGCTATGTACACTCCCCTATTCGATATGCGTGGGATATGCAGCATCAGTATTTAAGAGAAGCTGGTCTAAACAAGGGTGTCAAAGGATTTCTCGCTAAATGGATGCTACACAAAATTAGACTTTGGGATTACAGAACTGCTAATGGCGTAGATCATTTTATTGCAAACTCTCATTTCATTGCTCGTAGAATAAAAAAAGTTTATGGTAGAGATGCTGATGTAATTTATCCACCGGTTGATGTAGAACGATTCACTTTAGAAGAGAATAAAGAAGATTTCTACTTCACAGCATCGAGAATGGTTCCATATAAACGCATTGACCTGATTGTAGAGGCTTTTAGTAAAATGCCTGACAAAAGACTTGTGGTCATTGGTGACGGTTCAGAAATGGAAAAAATAAAATCAAAAGCAAGTTCTAACGTAAGCATACTTGGATATCAATCTAACAGTGTGATGTTAGAGCACATGCAAAAAGCCAAAGCTTTCGTGTTCGCAGCTGAGGAAGATTTCGGTATAACACCAGTAGAGGCTCAGGCTTGCGGAACTCCTGTAATTGCATTTGGAAAGGGTGGTGCGTTAGAAACTATTAGGCCATATGGTGTTGAAAGACCAACTGGACTATTTTTTGAAAAACAATCAACTGATAGTATCGTTGAGGCAATTGAAAAATTTCAAAGTATTTGCCAGCATATTAGTGCTAATGATTGTCGTGAAAATGCGTTGAGATTTTCTTCGGAAAGATTTAAGGATGAGCTCGCTAAATATGTAGATCTTAAGTGGGAAGAATTTCAGTCAAGAAAACGTGTAACGTATTAATTTTCTCTCTAAATTAATTGAAATGATAATATTGTTATTTTTTGTGATGCTGGATAGATTTGTACATATGAATATTTTTTAATTACTTATTCATTCATTATTTCAAATGTATATCTAGTATTAATAGATTATCTCGGGCAACTTTCACAGTGAAAAGAGAGAGTAATAGTATATTTAATTCCTATTATAATTAGGGGTTTATTTTACTATGTTTCTCTACTGAATGTTAGTTCACTCCCCCTGCAAAGGATTATGGTGAGGACAACCATGAAGCGTTCAACAAGAAATTATGTTGTCAGTTTAACGTTGAGCATATCTGACCTTATTGGATTTACATCTGCTATCTACTTGGCTCTTTGGATTCTGAATAGCAGTATCAGTAAGTATGACAGTATCATACCAAATGATGCAATTGATTGGTGGCTTAGCTTGCACTGGACTTTGGCATTTTGTTGCATAGCTTGGTATGGAATGCGGCTTCGTCATTATTTTTACAGAAAAACATTTTGGTTCGAACTAAAAGAAATCCTTCGAACATTAGTCATATTTGCAGTCATTGAAATCGCTATTGTTGCCTTTGCAAAATGGGATTTTTCAAGATATATGTGGCTCCTGACATGGGTTTTAGTCCTGCTCCTTGTACCTGCTTTACGCATGACCAGTAAATTCCTTCTCGCAAAACTGGGTATTTGGCAGCGTGATACCATCATAGTAGGAAGTGGTAAGAACGCTGTTGATGCTTTTAAAGCGATAACTAGTGAGGGAAATCTTGGTTTTAGAGTTATTGCTTTCATTAATAGTGAAAAACAACTCTCAGGTGAAACTGATCTCCTTGGGGTACCACTAATTCATGATGGAACTGATTATTTAAAGGGGAATGTCGATAAACGAATTCAGTTTATTGTCGCCGTGGAGACTCATGAAGCAGATTTGCGCAATGATTGGTTGCGTGAATTCATGATTAAGGGATATCGCTACGTATCAGTTATTCCTACACTAAGAGGAATGCCGCTTGATAGTACCGACATGTCTTTCATTTTTAGTCATGAGGTTATGATTTTTAGAGTACATCAAAATCTGGCTAAGTGGTCTTCTAGATTTTTAAAACGCGCTTTTGACGTTTCATGCTCTATAGCTATTATTATAGTATTATCCCCATTATTATTATATGTAATGAAAAAAGTAAGGAAAGATGGAGGTCCTGCGCTGTATGGACATGAGCGCATCGGGAAAAATGGTAAGACTTTTGCTTGTTTAAAATTTAGGTCAATGGCGATTAACTCACAAGAGTTGCTTAAAAAATTACTTGAGACTGACCCGGTAGTTAAAGATGAATGGGAAAGAACATTTAAGCTTAAAGATGACCCTCGTATAACAAAGATCGGTCACCTTCTACGTCGAACCAGTATGGATGAGCTTCCTCAACTCTTCAATGTTCTAAAAGGTGAGATGAGTTTGGTCGGGCCAAGGCCAATTATTCAAGCTGAGTTGGAGCGTTACCGTGAACAAGTTGACTATTATCTTATGAGTAAACCAGGCATGACGGGACTATGGCAGGTTAGCGGACGCAGTGATGTTGATTACGAAACTCGCGTATACTTTGATGCCTGGTATGTGAAAAATTGGTCAATGTGGAATGATATAGTTATTATGTTCAAAACTGTAGGTGTGGTTTTAAAAAGAGATGGGGCATATTAATTCCTTAGCCCTCAAGGCGGAATTGGGAGTCTATATTTTCGCCTTGCTTTTTGATGCTTTATGTTAGAAAATAATGTGAGATTATTATTAATTATTCATAGTAATTATTCTGTAGTAACCATCTATAATCGCGTATTTTTATTTTTTTTATTCATTTTAATATACTCAGCTCATTGTTTCAGGTTTTTCAGTAATTGTTTCGAATTACTTGAACTTTAAAGTCATTTAAATAAGTGGTATTTTAAGGCGCTGTAATGACATTCAACAAGACGGCACTATCATCCTTTATATTTACTTTTATGGTAAGCATAGATATTCTTCAATTCTCAGGGTTGAGGCTTTCGCTAGTTCCTCTATTCCTGTATGGTTGTTACCTAATCATAAAAGATAAATCTTTAGATAAATCATTCTTCTATATTGTGTTGTTTGCGTTATCATGCTTGCCATCGCTTATCTTTTCTTATAACCCCGGAAAATCCTTGGGTTATATTGTTTGGATTATATTTAATTATATTGGTATTTCTTTCGTGTTTCGCACGTTAATTTTACGCGATATGAGCTCGACTTTATTTGGAATAAGAAATGCATACCGTTTTCAGATTATTCTAGGTTGTTTGCTTTATTTTTCAGGTATTCAGGATAGAGCACAGGTACTCTATTATGAACCATCCTATTTTGCACTTTCATTAACTCCATATGTTGTTATGCTAACAAGCAAGTATCTAACGGGGCTTAAGAAAACAACAGAAAGCTATTCATCAAGTGTAGATGTATTACTTCTTTTGCTAGCAATATATACAACTAAAAGCGCTAACTTGATCTTTATCTGTCTTATTTCAGCAGTCGTATTGCTAATGTTTAACAAAGGAAAAATTAAAAAAATAGTTTTTGTAACTTTAGCCTGTACTCTGGCTTGGTATGGGATCGGTTTCTATGCTGAGAGCAGCAATGATTTAATCTCTCAAACTTACAAAACAATTGTTAATTCTAGTGATGTACTAGTATCAGTTTTGGATAGGACTGGAAATAGATGGCCCAGAGCTGAATTAACATATGATGTTGCTTTAAGTCATTTCTGGGGCGTAGGCATTGGAGCTTTCGAGGATTACACAAAGTCAGTGTTTTTACCTGATTACAGTTGGCTACCGGAATATTTGACGCCTATAGGATATCCACCAGTAAATATTTACTTTGAAATTGCAGCTACATGTGGTTGGATTTCACTAATTATTTGGATTTTATGGCATTTCAATCTTTTATCTCAAGCTAGTAGATTGAAGTGCAGCAAAATAGTTATTTGTTCATTAATAGTCGCTATGATCGCACTTTCTATAGAATCTAATTTTATGCGACCTTATTATTGGATGTTACTAGGTTTGTTGACTGGAAATATTTCTCATATGCTTAGACTGAAAAAAGAAGGTAAGCTATGATCACACGCAGAAATTTACTACAACTCTCTGTACCTTTAACTGTCTTACCAATTGCTTCTGCAGTAGCGGCAAATCCTAAAGAAGGCCCATTTAAGATTTTTCAGTCGTTAGACGAATTCAAATCGGTACGTTTTGGCGACCAAGAATTAAGTTATCTTGTCTCATACCATCAAGGGAAAAATTACGGATCTGGATGGCTTATTCACGAGGTCACAGACACTAAAGCTAATATGGTCACTACATATCCATCCCTAAATGGTCTATGGCATCGTTTAGGTGTGGATAATAGTAGAATAGATTGTGCTTTTGCTGGCATGTGTCCTGATGATGAAATTGACAATTCCAGTTATCATCAGTTGCTCATTGATTATGCAGACAAGAATGAATACTCCATACTCTATGGTTCTGGTACATTTTCGCACAGCAAAACTGTTTTAAAGAAACAGTCTTTTTCCTGTCCTAACTTGAATGGGGCTGGTTGCGGTAGTAATGGAACAGTCTTCAAATTTCTCAATAACTCAGCCTTAAAAATAAAAGGTGGTTCTGGAGTTTTATGTTTGAGTACTATTTCAGGAATAAAATTCTCGGGTTCAAGCACAAGTGATAATCTTCTAATTATTGCTGATCAGTGTGGATTAAATATCGAAAAGTGTTCATTCAATGATTCAAATAACGGTATTTTGATGCTGAACGAAAGTAAAGGGGGGTTTTCAGAGTTTAACGTCATTAAAGAATCTGTATTTTCATCTACTTGCTTATCCTGTTTGGAATATAAAATCATTGATGGTAACGATTCGTTCCATGGAACAGGTGTAGAAAGATGTGTTTTTCAATCTAATAAAAGTGTAATTAAGAATAGTGCAATTGTAATTGGTGAAGGTTGTTTAGTTTATAATGCGCCCTTGAATTTCAACGTTTTTATTGATTTAAATCCTTACCCCATTATTAAACATAATGGAAAGCCCATTTCAAATTTTTTTGGCACAATCGCGGTCGAAAAAAAGCCTAAAACCGTAGTCAATCTTGTTGAAGGGAATTACCTATATTTTCTCGGAAATGTGTCTTCTTTAACCGAAGACTTACATACTGACAAAATTATTTTATGCACAAGATTTCAGGCCAACTCAGATGGCTCTGCTAACTATATAAGAAACAACCTCACACTATCAGGTAAAACTGATAGTGGCGACAGTGTATTACTTCATTTTAACGCTGGTGAGAGCGCATTTGTTGACTTGACATTAATTGGTTCAGGGCAGCATTACAGAACTTCATTATTTGTAGAAATTGACAGTAATGGGAATGGTACATTTTCAAACGACAAGTCTGCTGACAAAAAAACATTTATTGATGAATGTCTTCGATTTGATAAGACAACACTGGTTATTGAGGCAGGTAAAGCAAATAATTTTTCCTGGGTTGCAGGTGTGACATTTTTATCTAGTCGCTATCAGTTTATGATGAAGTAAATTAAACTCCGAGATTCTATTGGTAATAACAGTTTTTAAGATGGTTTCATTGCTTTCATTTTATCATGGCCGTATCAAAAGGTTTCGAAACTTCATTCAGTCATGCGGAGTTTGCATTTATGGATAATCCCACCACCGTTCTTCTCATTGTTTTATTTAATAAAAAACCAGAAGATTCTACAACTTTATTATCATTATTAAATTGTGAAATTAACAATATTAAAATTGTCATCCATAATAATGGACCTGAACTTGTAGTTTTATCGGAAAATATTTTAAAATCATTTAAGCAAAAACAAATCCAATATGAACTGGTGAATTTTGTTTCTAACAAACCACTAAGTGTTCTATATAATGAATTTATAGATTCCAATCCAAGTTGCAAAGTTTTTGTTTTACTTGATGATGATTCTGAAATCACTCAGTCCTATGCTGAGTCTATCAAAAACTTCAATCATGATCTTGAAGTCCCACGAATTGTCTCCAAAAAAGATGGAGTTATTTACTATCCAATTTCAAATGGTAAAATTATTACTCATGATGCATCACTTAATGTAATCGGAACTCACTCAATTGGATCTGGTTTGATTATTAGTCGGAATATGATTTCTCAGTTCAAAAGTAATAAAATTACCCTTTTTGATGAGAATTATGCTTTGTACGGTGTAGATGTCAGTTTATTCAGGCGCATGTGGCTTTTGACTAAAAAAGGCATCAATTTCAAAGTTAAAACTTCATCCTCAATTTTGCACTCTTTATCCAGGACGGAAGCAAAGGAAACTGATTTTAGACGACTAGAGCGAGTTATTGATTTCGCAATTACTGTCAGACATTATCCTACTTTTAGATCGTATCTTTCTTTTTGCAAAAGATTACTAATTCAGTTATCCAAAATGCGTTTCAAAGATTCAATTACAATGATTACTGTTTTTCTGCGCGGCAAACACCCTCGATGCAGTAAAGTTAAATGATTTTAATAGTGGTTTGTAACCATTTTTATAGGTAATCCAATGAAGATAATTATCACCGGTGGTGCAGGATTTATCGGTTCTGCTGTAGTGCGACATATAATCAATAACACATTAGATGAAATAGTTGTAGTAGATTCTTTGACTTATGCTGGTAACTTAGAGTCGCTCTCAAATGAGTTTAACAATAAGCGATTTTGTTTTGAAAAAGTCAATATCTGTGATCGTGATGCAATAGATGAAATATTTTCAAAACATAAACCTGATGCGGTTATGCACCTTGCGGCTGAAAGCCATGTCGATCGTTCAATCGATGGCCCTGCAGCCTTTATTGAGACGAACGTAGTTGGTACCTACACGCTTCTTGAAGCAGCGCGCAGCTACTGGAATGGATTGGGGAAGGATGCCAAAGCTGCATTCCGTTTTCATCACATCTCTACAGATGAAGTCTATGGCGACCTGGAGGGGACCGATGATCTCTTCACTGAGACGACACCTTACGCACCCAGCAGCCCTTACTCAGCTTCTAAGGCATCCAGCGATCATCTGGTTCGTGCCTGGTTGCGTACCTATGGTCTGCCGACCATCGTTACCAACTGCTCCAATAACTATGGCCCTTACCACTTCCCTGAAAAACTGATTCCACTGATCATCCTTAACGCTCTTGCTGGTAAGCCGCTGCCTGTCTACGGTAACGGAAGTCAGATCCGCGACTGGCTGTACGTTGAAGATCATGCAAGGGCGCTTTATATCGTCGTTACTCAGGGTGAAGTAGGGGAGACCTACAACATTGGCGGTCATAACGAGCGTAAGAACATTGATGTGGTCACAACCATCTGCGGCCTGTTGGAAGAACTGGTTCCTGCCAAGCCGGCAGGAGTGGCTCAGTATCAGGATCTTATCACTTATGTTAAGGACCGACCGGGTCACGATCTGCGTTATGCAATTGATGCCTCTAAGATTGAACGTGAGCTGGGATGGGTTCCGTCAGAGACTTTTGAGAGCGGCATCCGTAAGACGGTAGAATGGTATCTCAACAACGAAACATGGTGGCGTCGGGTTCAGGACGGCTCTTATGCCGGTGAACGTCTGGGCTTGTCCGATTAATCATTAAGGAAAATAGTTAAATGAAAGGTATTGTACTTGCAGGTGGCTCCGGCACACGGCTTTATCCAATTACTCAGGGTACGTCCAAACAACTGATGCCTATCTACGATAAGCCGATGGTGTTCTACCCGATCTCAGTTCTGATGCTGGCAGGTATCCGTGACATCCTGATCATTACTACCCCTGATGATATGCCAGGTTTTAAACGTCTGCTGGGTGATGGCAGCCAGTTTGGTGTGAATTTCAGCTATGAAATTCAACCAAGCCCCGACGGGCTTGCTCAGGCATTCATTATTGGTGAAAAATTCATCGATGGCGACAGCTGTGCACTGGTGCTGGGTGATAACATCTACTTCGGTGAAAGCTTTGGTCACAAACTCGAAAATGTTGTTAAACACAACGGTGGCGCGACCGTATTTGGCTATCAGGTACTTGATCCTGAGCGTTTTGGCGTGGTTGAGTTTGATGAAAACAACAAGGCTATTTCGCTTGAAGAGAAGCCAGTTAAACCAAAATCTAACTGGGCCGTCACCGGTCTGTACTTCTACGACAAAGACGTAGTGGAGATGGCTAAGCAGGTTAAACCATCCGAGCGTGGTGAGTTAGAGATCACCACTCTCAATGAACTCTACCTGCAGAAAGGTAAGCTTCAGGTGGAAAAATTGGGCCGCGGCTTCGCCTGGCTGGATACCGGCACACACGACAGTCTGTTAGAGGCCTCTCAGTTTGTTCATACCATTGAGAAGCGCCAGGGCTACAAAGTGGCCTGCCTGGAGGAGATCGCTTACCGTAAAGGCTGGTTGACTAAGCAACAGGTACTTGAGCAGGCAACGCTGCTTGCTAAAACAGGTTATGGACAGTACCTTAAGCGCTTGATCGAGGAAGCATAAATGCAGGTTATTGACACTAAAATTGCTGACGTAAAAATCATTCAGCCGAAAGTGTTTGGCGACGAACGTGGCTTCTTCCTCGAAACATTCGAAGTTAAGCGTTATCAGGAAGCGCTAAACATCGATCTGGACTTCGTTCAAGACAACCACTCACGTTCTGCCAAAGGCGTTTTACGCGGCCTGCATTTCCAGACCAGGAATCCGCAAGGAAAACTGGTGCGCTGTGTTCGCGGTGAGGTTTTTGATGTCGCCGTTGATATCCGCCCAGACTCACCGACTTTCGGTCAATGGGAGGGGGTGATCCTCTCAGAAGAAAACAAAATGCAGTTCTGGATCCCACCGGGCTTGGCCCACGGTTTTGTTGTGCTCTCGGATATTGCTGATTTTGAATATAAATGTACGGACTATTATAACCCTGGATTTGAAGGATGTCTGATTTGGGATGATCCTCAAGTGGGTATTGAGTGGCCTTTACAAGATAAGCCGATCCTGTCAGGAAAGGATCTTCTGGGCAAAAAATTGCAGGATTTGCTCGAAAAATAAAAATAGAATAAGTATTTCTCCATTCCTGCGTAGAATTGATTAAATATACAGTTTATCAGCCCCTTGCGATGTAAGTCCTGGGGCTGCTAAAAATCCACATCTGGTTTTTAATTATTGCGGATTTATTAAAACCCAGTGTGCTGATTTTTTAAATTTTCTTTATTGAAGTAAAAATGTAAAAATTAGAGGGTGAACATGGAAAGAAATATAATAAAATCCGCGATGGCATTTCTCAGTTCATCGATTTTAGTTCAGTTAATCGGTTTTGCATCTCAAATAGTGCTAATGAGAAATTTAAGTCTCAACGATTTTGGTAGGTATGCACTGGCATTCGAAGCTATCGCAATGTGTAATATGATAGTTACTGGCGCATTTAGAAATTATTACTTGAGAGAAATAAAAAAAGAAAATACAGGAAGTAATTTAATGTCCTACCAGCTTTTCTTTGGTAGTTTTTGGTGCGTTATGAGCACCATCATCGTTGGTGTAATGTTTAGTCTGGATTTAGTATTGATTACATCGATGGCTATATCTTTGGTTATATCTTCTCTAATAATGCCACACTGGGTAGAAGCGCTTGCCCACGGTCGTAGAAAATTAATTATTTATAGAGATATAGCAAACTCGGCTCTGACATTAGTCTTCATTGCTTCTTTTATTTTGTTTTTCAAAGGCAACATTGAATTTCTTATTGTTGGTATATTCATAATAAATGCATCTGTTGCTATACTCTTCTTTTGGAAAAAAGAGGACTTTAGAAATATACTAAATCTTGAGTCTTTAAAATCTGTAACCACACCCTTAACCCCATTTTTCAGTATCTTCATAGCCAACACCGCCTATAATAAAATTGGAGTGACCTATATAAATCACTTCTCAACTATCAGTAACGTTGCTCTTTACCTTGCTATGTATAAGTTCATTACACCTCTATTTTTCATTCAAGCTTCACTTATATCTGCTGTGATGCCAAAATATAATTCAAATGAAAAAATAGCTTTTGACTTAAAGTTTTTCTCTTTTTTTGCGCTTCCTGGTTTGTTGGTTTCTGTCTTTCTTCCTCTGCTATTCCCAATTTTCATTATCATCGCCGGCCTCGAACGCTATAGTGATGTTTCTACCTTGTTATATTTTGGATCTCCGGTGATTTTTGTCTCATTCATATACGGAGCACTTTCTAATTTCATTGCTATTAATGGTGGTCAAAGTTACATTCTCAAAACTAACATATATGGAATTCTGGTGTACCTGATGTTTTTGATTACATCTCATATATTCATTCCATCAATTGACATTATGGCATCAACCATCTCTTTCTTTGTTATTTCCGAATCAATTCTATGCTATATCTACTATTCTAAAATTAAAAAAACAAATTCAATAACAGTGTTTTTCCTTGTCAGTCCATTATTGGTTGTTCTTTATGAGATCATAATGCTTTGCATTTTTCGATGATTTTTAAATCCGCGTTTTATTGAATATTGTATTTGTGGTGTCAGGGTTGATGCTTGATATCTCAACAAAGATAATAAATTACTGGTACTTAATATGAAAAAATGGGTCACTCTCTTCGAAAGATTTCAATACTTCCACCTGTTCAAGGACGTAGGCCAAATCCCTTATCATGTTCAGGAATACTCGGAAAACAATGTGGAAGTCTGGAGAAAGTCTGCTCACAGTGACGAAAAGAGTTATCCTTATGAAGTGATTGATATTTCATCAGGAAGTTCTGGGGTAAAAATCTCGTTATCGATTATAAAAAAAATCATACGTGAAGCTAAAAATATAGACTACCTGAATCTTTTTCATTTCAGAAAATATTCTCTCGTATATGCTATTTTTTACAAACTATTCAATTCAGACGGTAATGTATTCATTAAGTGTGATTTTTCACATGATGTAGGGCTTAAGCCTGCTGGTATAGTTAAAAAACTGACTTTAAAACTAATTTCCAAATTAAAACTGATCGACTTACTATTAATCGAACACCTTCCTGCTTTGCATTTTTATCAAAGTTACGGGTTCGAATGTTTATATACTCCGAATGGAGTAGCTAAGGAATATTATTCTTTAGTTCAAGAGATTAATAAAAATGAAATTCCTACTATTATTTTTGTAGGGAAGTGTGGGGATAAGAGAAAGAATGCTGAAGATTTAGTACGAGCATTGCTTTCAATCAGCGATACCTGCCAATGGAAAGTTATGTTCGTGGGTGGTGAAACCACTGAGTTTAAAAAATGGTTTGAAGAGGCAACAGACTCTTTACCTCATGATATTGTTGAACGTTTTCATTTTTTAGGTTTTATCACTGAAGCATCTGAAATGGTGAATTTATATTGTCAGTCACATCTTTTTATAATGACATCACTAAGTGAAGGTTATCCTTTATCCCTGGCGGAGTCATGCTGGTGTGGTTGCTATCCTATCCTTTCTCAGGGGTCGGGGGGGAATGACTTAATCGATGCCGGTTTTGCGATTGGATATCAAAATTCTGATGACCTAAAAAAGAAAGTGTATAATTCGCTAGTGAATATTGAATTTACCCTTGAAAAGGGTAGGATGATAAGATCTCATATTCAAGAAAGTAATGACTGGAGAGTCATGGTTAAGAAAATCGACGCGAGATTTTTTAATTAATCCTGTATTATTAAACTAAACTCACTCTTTTTTTTAGAGTCAAACTTTCATTTCACACTCTTGATGAATTCTAATATGAAAATTCTTTTGACTGGATCTAAAGGCCAGCTAGGCCTCTGCTTCCAGGACCGTTTGCCGCAGGGTTGGGATTGTCTGGCTTTGGATTCGACGGCGTTAGATATCAGCAGCCGCGAAGCTGTGTTAACTGTTGTCAGAGAGTATCAACCTGATGCCATCGTCAATGCTGCAGCCTATACTGCTGTTGATAAAGCTGAGGGGGACGCTATTAGAGCTAATGCAGTTAACGCTCATGGCCCTGAAAATCTCGCTTCTGCAGCTAATGAGGTTCAGGCCAGGCTTGTTCATATCTCGACTGACTATGTGTTCGATGGTTCTGCCGACGTTCCTTATCTTGAAAGCGATGCTGTCAATCCGCTGGGGGTTTATGGCAAATCAAAACTTGCCGGGGAGTTGCTGGCACAACTTGTTCATCCACAGGCAATCATTATTCGTACTGCCTGGGTCTTCAGCGAATACGGTAATAACTTCCTGAAAACTATGCTTCGTCTCGGACAGGATCGAGATACGTTAGGAGTAGTAGCCGATCAATATGGTAACCCAACTTATGCCGGTGATATTGCAGAGGCTGTCATTGAGTTGCTCAAGGCTGAATCCAGTAAAGGTATCTATCATTACTGTGGTGACGCCGCTACTTCCTGGCATCAGTTTGCTGAGGAAATCTTCCGTCAGGCAGTCGAGCAGAATAAATTGGCTTGTGCTCCGGTTGTGAATGCTATCACCACCGATCAATATCCGACGCCAGCTGCCAGACCCGCATTTTCCACACTGTGCACTGAGAAGATCCAGCAGCTTGGCATTCAGCCCTCTGACTGGCAGTCTGCCATTACTAAGGTATTAGGCCGGCTTTGATTCTCATCTACTAAAGTTTAAGCTGTGGTCAATCTGGTCACGGCTTTTTCCCGCCTCACTGACTTCTGCAAAAACTCGACAATCGCATTAGCAATGCGCGTCCGTTAGTTTTGTTATTATCCCCGTTAATACACCATTCGCTTCCCGAGACCTCACCGCCAGCGTGCTGCTGATCGTCGGCGATGGTATCGACCCGAATGAAACGGCATAACTTCTGGATATTCTTATTGCGGCTAAGTACGTCTCTTTTCAAGATTAAATTGTTTTCGATCTTTCCAAGAGACGTTGGTATGTGATGATTACTCCCAAGTGAATCTTTAATTACTTGATGCTAAAAATCCTTTCAACTCTTCATATCTCTCCCTGTCCATAAAGAAAGCCGCGGAACTTTTAGAACCATATACAGACAAGTGTAACCCGTCTGTACTATATGGGACTCCATCACGGCTGGCTTGATTTGACATGAACAAGTCATTTCGTCTTATAAAGAATATTTTATCATTGCTTTTTGTTATGTTAGTAATGTAGTCGGAGATATTTTTTTGTTTGCTGGCTTTACTGCTTGCAAGATATTTTTCAATGTTAAACCCTTGGTTCAACCATGTTTTCCTTTTGTAGATCTCCCCAACTTTCTTTTCAAATGCGTAGGGTTCATCCATAATAATTATTTTCTTGTTCTTGAAGCTGTCTGAGTTAATAAAATCTTTCAGGTTTGTTAATTGCCCTTGAGTTTCAACATCAGACCACATGCCTGCGATGATTATGTAGTCGTATTTATCTACATTCTTAATTAAGAAATCCCTGTTTAGCAAACACTGCTGATAGGCTTTTGAAGTCTTATTTCCCGTAAAATCATCATTGAGGCTAGGGTAGCACCAGTTTGTCGTGATACCTTGAATTTTTAAATGAAGATCTTTCCCTACAACATCCCAGAAAGGTGTATTGTGCCCTGCAAATGAATCCCCAAATAACACCGCGTTCTTAGGGGCGCTTGCTGAAGTATCCCCCATGAAGCACTGCTGGGCATCTTTTCCAATTTTTAGTTTCGGATCATCATTGAAGTCATAAAAACACCAGTTATCACCAGATCTTGGCATTTTTATTTCAGTAGTTTTAGATAAATAGGTATCAGATGATCTTTTAATCATGCCTTGATTAATGATGATGCAGGCAAAAAAAATTGAGCATGAAGCAACTACCGTTCCTAAGATACTTGTGCTAACAACTTTACTCATACTAGCTAGTGATTTTCTTGTTGGAACTTCAACAAATCTATAGCTTAAATATCCCAATCCGAAGGATGTAATTACGCCTAATAATTTCGTGTAGAAATTGATACTTTCAAAGCTAGTTAAAAAGAACACTATCGGCCAATGCCATAAATAAATTGAGTATGAACAATCACCAATCAATTGAACAGGTTTCGTTTTTAAAAACACAGAGGTTTCGTTGCGTGCTGCTATAATTAGCATGCTGCCTAGAACTGGGAGTATAGTCAAATACCCTGGCCACAGTGTGTCTTTTTTAATGGTAAAGAAGCAGATTGTTATTAAAATTAACCCGGCCGCGCCAATGATTTTTTTGTTTTTATAAATATCTTTTCCGTAAAGGTAAACCATACTACCAGCAAGCATTTCCCATGCACGTGAAGGTAGCATGTAGAAATTGAACGTTTGATGTTCCTTTTGCAGCATAATTGAAATGCAGAATGAAATGGGTAGTATTAGCGCTGTAGCAACACGCACTAATCTTAAATCATTTTTTATCTTTATTAAGATGAATATAAATATAGGGAATAACAAATAAAATTGCCACTCTACCGATAGTGACCAAGTATGCAGTAGCGGAATATCATGTGAATCAGTTGAGAAATAGTCCCCACTTTTTTTCCAGTAATATATGTTTGATAAGAATGTTATGCTGGATAGAGCATAAAACCCATATTTTTTGTAATCTTCCGGGTTCAGAATAACCCAGCCCAGGAGCGAAACTGCTATAGTAACCAGCAGCAGTGCTGGTAAAATCCTGATACTCCTTGCAAGTAAAAAGTTTAATATTGAAAATTGATTGGCTGAAGTCTTTTCTAAAATTATTTTAGTCATTAAATATCCAGATATGACAAAAAATATATCCACGCCAACAAAGCCAGATTCAAAACCAGTAACGTTAAAATGAAAAAGGACTACAAGCATAACAGCATAGGCTCGCAAACCATTAATGTCATATCTGAAATTATTTTGCTTCATTTTTCTCTCCACTTAGATATGGAGATTGTAAGTTTTTTCTAACCTACTTACAATATCTTAACTATTTTTTCGTTCAACTTTTGTTTCGGTTGGTTTTAGATTGTTATAGCGTGAAAAGTTTTCATTAGGGTCTCTTGTTATCCGGTTTTAAGATTTATCGCAATTGCTTGCTGTTATTTTTAATGATCTTTGTTTCCCTGCGCTCATACAATCATATTCCTGATGAATGTTATATAATTAAAGCAACCCCAGGCTGTCTATATCCGCTACTACTTGCTTTCCCCCATCCCCCTCCCTTATCCTGTCCCGCGCAACTATGACTCGGGGTGCCCTTGCTTAACCGCAGGCTGAGATAAAACCCGTACCACCTGAACTGGATAATGCCAGCGGAGGGAAGTCAGATGCCCCAGCCCGTGCTGGCATCGCCTTCTTGAACGCCGGTTGGGAGAGAAGATGAGCCAACCCGTACCCCTCGGCCACGCAGATGTGGCCCGCTCGCTGGCGCTGTTCCGCCAGCACGCCCCGTTAATTCACTGTATGACCAACGACGTAGTGCAGACTTTTACCGCCAACGTGCTGCTGGCCGCCGGTGCCTCGCCGGCGATGGTCATCGACCCTGAAGAGGCCGCGCAGTTCAGCGCGATTGCCGATGCCTTGCTGGTTAACGTCGGCACCCTGACGCGTGAGCGCAGCGAAGCGATGCTGGCGGCGGTGGCCGCTGCCAGCGGGGCAGGGCGCAGCTGGGTGCTGGACCCGGTCGCGGTGGGCGCACTCTCATTCCGCACCGCCTTCTGCCATCAGCTGCTCACCCTAAAACCGGCCGCCATTCGCGGCAACGCATCGGAGATCCTCGCGCTGGCCGGATTGGCCGCGGGCGGGCGCGGCGTGGATACGCAGCACGGCTCCGACGCGGCGCTGGCGGCGGCGGTACGGCTGGCGCAGGAGTGCGGGGCGATCGTCGCGGTAACCGGCGAAGTCGACTACGTTACCGACGGCAGCCGCACCCTGGCGGTTGCCGGTGGTTCACCGCTGCTGACCCGGGTGGTTGGCACCGGCTGCGCGCTCTCGGCGCTGGTCGCCGGCTTTGCCGCGCTGCCGGGCGATCGGCTGGTGCACGTTGCCAGCGCCTGCCGGGTGGTGGCGCTGGCCGGTGAACGTGCCGCCGCGCAGGCGGCCGGGCCCGGCAGCTTTATCCCGGCGTTCCTCGATGCCCTCTGTCTGCTCAACCCGGAGGCGCTGGTATGAAACGCATTAATGCTCTGACCATTGCCGGCACCGATCCGAGCGGCGGCGCCGGTATCCAGGCCGATCTGAAAACCTTCTCGGCGCTGGGCGCTTACGGCACCAGCGTGGTGACCGGCCTGGTAGCGCAGAACACCCGCGGCGTGCAGTCCGTGTACCGCATCGAACCGGCCTTTGTCGGCGCGCAGATCGACTCGGTACTGTCGGACGTGCGGATTGATGCGCTGAAGATCGGTATGCTGGCGGAGAGCGATATCGTGCGGGTGGTGGCACAGCGCCTGCGCGAGTCGTCGGTGCCCTGGGTGGTGCTGGATACGGTGATGCTGGCCAAAAGCGGCGATCCGCTGCTGTCCAGCGAGGCGGTCGCCACCCTGCGTGAGGCGCTGCTGCCGCAGGTCTCCCTGATCACGCCCAATCTGCCGGAAGCGGCGGCGCTGCTGGAGTGCGCCCCGGCGGTCAACGAACAGCAGATGCAGGATCAGGGCAGGGCGCTGCTGGCGCTCGGCTGTGGTGCGGTGCTGATGAAGGGAGGGCACCTCAGCGACGCCGAAAGCCCGGACTGGCTGTTCACCCGCGAGCGGGCGATGCGTTTTACCGCGCCGCGCGTCAACACCCGCCACACCCACGGCACCGGCTGCACGCTCTCCGCCGCGCTGGCCGCGCTGCGCTCGCGCCACAATAGCTGGGAAGAGACGGTCCCCGCCGCCAAAGCCTGGCTGCAGGGCGCGCTGCAGGCGGCCGACTCGCTGGAGGTCGGCCACGGCATCGGTCCGGTGCACCACTTTTACCAGTGGTGGTAACGCCTCCCTGTTAGTTGTAGCGTTGCTGTCTTAAAGGCGTGGCTTCCTGTTCTGGTGGCGGGTTCGGCCGCGGGCGAAAAGAACGCCGGGACGCTGCAAGTACGTCCATGTAAGCTCGGGCGGCGCTCCCTGCGCCGCACGCCCGGCTAACCTTTTCGCCCGCGTCCTCCCTGTTGGCTGTT
>NZ_JRZZ01000022.1:36524-73672 GCF_002865965.1 Erwinia sp. B116 | reverse complement strand
CCTGAAGCTCCTGACCCGGTGACTCGTAAGCCGTTGTTCCGTGTCAGTGGAGGCGCAGTATAGGGATTTTCTGGAGGCTGACAAGGGCTATTTGCAAATAATTTTCTGAGCGCTGCTTTTTTACTCTGAAACCGCTGAAAGTGACAGTTTTTCGAGCTTCCCAAAGCCATAACGCTGCAAAACGGGCATTAATTGTACAGCCTGCTCGGTGATCGCCATACAAAAAGCGATGTTCTCACCGGACGATAACGCCTCCGGCGCTTCATTCTCCAGTAACCAGACGGTACGGCGGGCAATCGCCGCGCCGGAGTCAATCAGCCGCGTCCCTTCCGGCAGCACCTGCTGCAGTTCTTCACTAATCAGTGGGAAGTGCGTGCAGCCCAGCACCACCGTGTCCGGCGGCTCCTTCATACGCAGCCACGGCTGCAGAATACGTCTCACTTCTTCTGTAGCTACCGGCTGACCGTGCAGTTTGGCTTCGGCCAGTTCCACCAGCTCTGCCGAGCCAAGCATTTCGGTTTTGCATTCACTGGCAAAGCGCGCCACCAGCTCATGAGTATAAGGACGCTTCACGGTGCCGCGCGTAGCCAGCAGGCCGACGATGCCGTTCCGGGTCAGACGCGCCGCCGGCTTAATAGCAGGTACCACGCCCACCACCGGGAATTCGAAACGTTCGCGTAAGGCAGGCAGGGTGACGGTGCTCGCTGAGTTACAGGCAATCACCACCAGTGCCAGGGGATAAAGGCGGGTCACCGCCTCAACGATAGCGACGACCCGTTCAACGATAAACTCTTCCGACTTCTCACCATAAGGAAAGGCAACGTTATCGAAAGCGTAGAGATAATGAAGATCCGGCAACAGCTTGCGGATCTCATCATAGACTGAAAGCCCACCGACGCCGGAGTCAAAAACCAGCACGGTGGGGCGCGGTTTAGAAGTTGTAGCTGCCGCTGAGGTAGTATTCCCGTCCAGGGGTTTCATAGCCATACGCTGTCTCGTAATCTTTATCGAACAGGTTGGCAATTCTACCACGAACGGTGAGATGGGATGTGACCGGATACGAAACCGCGAGATCCCACAGGCTCACACCGCCCATTTTCACGCGCGGACTTGGGTAAACGCTGTAATCAGTGTCATAGCGCTGACCGAGGTACTGCCAGGTCAGGGACCAGTCAAACTCAGCCACGCTCCAGTCCAGCTGGTATTTCACCTGCTGCTTAGCCCGACGCGCCAGGACTTCATTCGTCACTGCATTACGCGGATCGAGATAATCATAAGAGAGCGTATGCGCCAGAGAGCCCGTATCAAATGACGCCGTTGCTTCGACCCCTTTGATGCGTGCTTTATTGATATTGCTGTAATGCGAAGTGGAGTCAAAGTTAATCAGGTCGTCAATGTCGTTACGATAACCGGACAAACGCCAGTTTACCGGCCCGCTTAACCCTTCGAAGCCCCCTTCCCACTGCTTACTTTTCTCAGGTTGCAGGGAGCGATTGCCGTAACTCTCGCTATATACCTGATTCAGGTTCGGTGCCTTGAATGCGGTACCGTAAGAAGCAAACACGCTGTAGCCGTCAACAAACTCCCAGGCCGCGCTGCTCTGCCAGGTATTATGCCAGCCGAAGGCGTTATTATCATCACCGCGCACGGCTCCTTCCAGCGTTACGTTACCCAGCTTCTGCTGCGTAGTGGCGTAAATACCCGTATTGCGCTGTTCCTGTCCGGCCGTCACATAGTTAGTACCCGGCTCTGAAGTCTGCTTCTGCCAGTCAACGCCGCCGCTGACCGTACCGTAGCCCACGGCGAGAGTATTGCCCCACTGAAGGTTATATTGCTCGACATCATCCAGCGTTGAGGCCGGACCATAGCGGCCTTTTGCAGGATCAAAGTTAAGGTCTTTAGTGTGGCTGTAGCTGGCGATGAGCTGTGAAGAGTAGATGCCGCGATTGAAACGCAGCCCGGTATCCCAACTCTGACTGTAGAGCTGGCGAGTATCGGGTATTCCGATCACCTGGGTGTAGTCACTGTTATAGGTGAGATAACCATCGTAGCCCGTGCGGTTATCAAAACCATAGCCACGAATGAAACCGCTGAACTCGTCATTAAACTGATGATCCACTGCACCATACAGTGATTTACTCATATAGCCATCGCGGTCTGGCTGCGCCGGATTACCGGATGAATCTGGCAGACCCGCAACGACATCATACCCCTTGGTATAGGTGTAACTGCCCGCCAGCGTCAGCAGGGTATCCTCACCCAGTCTCTGCTGAGTTGAACCGTCATAGGACTGATAGCCTTTTGAACCCACCCCAGCGTTCAGCGTAGTGCCCGGTTTATCACGCCCGGTGATGATATTAACCACACCACCAATGGCATCGGAGCCATATACCGCTGACCGCGCACCGCGCACATATTCGATACGTTGTACCAGCGAAATCGGGATCTGGCTCAGATCGGACGCGCCGCTGATCCCCGCCTGGTTAAGACGAATACCGTCAATCAGCACCAGAACATGGTTAGAGTTAGTACCCCGAATAAACAGCGAGCTCTGCTGGCCCATACCGCCGTTCTGAGCAATATCAACGCCCGGTAAGCGGCGCATCACGTCAGTCAGCGTTTTCGACTGCCAGCGATCAATCTGTTCTCTGGTCACCACAGTAGTGGGGGCCAGCACCGAAGAGACCGGCTGTTCAAAACGGTTCGCCGTTACCACCTGTTCCGCTTCACGGCTTTCCTGTGCATAGCCATACTGCGCCCAGAGCGCAAGCGCCGTTGCGCTAAAGGCAAACAGCGATTTATTCATCTTATTCATTATGAGAGCATCCAAAATTCCAGCAGGATGCCGCAGGCCTACGATTGATAGCACGCGATAATCGTAGTAATGCGACGTTAATCCGGCAGGTCTTCGGGCTCAGAGTCGTTTACAGGCAAAGACTTCCCATCCGAAGACAGTGTCTGCTTGCGCGATTGCCATGACATTCTATACCGCTGCGCGTCAGCTCCAGGTTTGCACTGGATTCCCTTTTAACTCGGGATGAGGCCGGTAAACGCATTTTAAGTTTAAAGAAATTGGATGTCCAGACATCCAGAAATCCATACTGGCAAAAAGTGCACAGTGCTGGACATGAGATGTGGAATCCCTACAATCGCCGGGCACTCTCCGCTTAATATTCAGGAAAAACCATGACGCCCGAACAGCTGCCCACTGAACAGTACGAAGATCAACTTGCCGAAAAGGTGGCGCGACTGACGTCAATGCTGGCACCGTTCAGCGCCCCTGAGGTGGAAGTCTTCCGTTCCCCGGTCAGCCACTACCGGATGCGCGCGGAGTTTCGTATCTGGCACGATGGCGACGACCTCTACCACATTATCTTCGATCAGCAGACCCGCCAGCGCATCCGCGTGGACAGCTTCCCGGCGGCCAGCGAGCTGATCAACCGCATGATGACCCGTCTGCTGGACGCGGTGCGCGACATGCGCGTGCTGCGCTTCAAGCTGTTCCAGATTGATTATCTCTCCACGACCAGCGGGCAGATCGTGGTGTCGCTGCTCTATCACCGCAAGCTGGACGACGAGTGGCAGCAGGCGGCTACCGCACTGCGCGACACGCTGCGGGCAGAGGGCTTTGATCTGCAGCTGATTGGCCGCGCCACCAAAACCAAGATCTGCCTTGACCGTGACTACGTGGACGAGCGGCTGACCATTGACGGCCAGGAGATGATTTATCGTCAGGTCGAGAACAGCTTTACCCAGCCCAACGCGGCGGTAAACGTGAAAATGCTCGAGTGGGCGCTGGATACCACACGTAACGCCAGCGGCGATCTGCTGGAGCTGTACTGCGGCAACGGCAATTTCTCACTGGCGCTGGCGCGCAACTTCCGTCGGGTGCTGGCGACCGAGATCGCCAAGCCGTCGGTCGCCTCGGCCCAGTACAATATCGCCGTCAACCAGATCGACAACGTGCAGATTATCCGCATGGCGGCAGAAGAGTTTACCCAGGCCATGAACGGCGAGCGCAGCTTTAACCGACTGGAAGGCATCGATCTGCAGAGCTACGAGTGTGAAACGATTTTTGTCGATCCGCCGCGCAGCGGGCTGGATGAAGAGACGGTGAAGATGGTGCAGGCCTATCCGCGCATTCTGTACATCTCATGCAACCCGCAGACGCTGTGCGATAACCTCGCCACGCTGTCGGCCACCCACGACGTCAGCCGGCTGGCGCTTTTTGACCAGTTCCCGTACACCCATCATATGGAGTGCGGCGTGCTGCTGACGCGCCGTTAATTGCCTGTGCAGGCCGGACTGACCGGCCCGCTACCAGCCAGGCTCGGGTGATATAACTGCACGATAAGATGTGTCAGGCAGCGGGAGAAGCGTGTGGCGACAACCCTTGCCGCCACCCGATCGTCAGGAGTGTGGCGCCTTCTTCACCCGCATGGCGATCCAGAACACCACCACCACCATCAGGATGGTCGGAATAAAGTTCGAACCAATATCCGGGTACTGAGCACGCACTACCGCGCTATACAGCAGGATCCCCAGCAGGAAGAAGGCAGCGGCCAGCGACGGCATCCCTTCAGGCATCGCACGGTTCAGGTAGCGCTGATGCAGGCACCAGGCCGCCAGCGCCAGGGCAATCAGCGGGAAAACGGTGAACGGAACGACAGAGCTGAACAGCGCCATAAAGGTGCCGTTGATTGAAAGTCCGGTGATAAACGCCAGCAGCAGCGTCCCTTTATCGCGTTGTGGAGCTAAACTCATTGCCTTTCCCCTTCACTCTTTAGATTCAAGCGTCACCGCCAGTTTCTCCTGCTCGCGGCGATACCAGTAGTAAGCCCCTTTGGAGATCATCCGCAGCTGCAGCACCAGCCGCTCTTCCAGCTGCCGACGCTGCCCGGCATCAATATCCAGCGCTTCGGCACCGGCGTTAAAGACGATAATCACCATCGCCTCGGCCTGCGCTTCGGTAAAGCTGCGCGGCATGCGGTTTTCCACCTCGAGGTAATCGGCGAGCTCGGCGATAAAATGCTGAATTTCACGCGCTACCGCGGCACGAAACGCCGCCGAGGTGCCGGAACGCTCCCGCAACAGCAGGCGAAAGGCGTTTGGATTATTGCCGATAAATTCCATAAATGTTGCCACCGAGGTGCGGATTACGCTGCCCCCTTTGGCGATACGCTGACGCGCCTGACGCATCAGCTGGCGCAACATCAGGCCACTCTCATCAACCATGGTCAGCCCTAACTCATCTACATCACGAAAATGACGATAGAATGACGTTGGGGCGATGCCGGCTTCCCTGGCCACTTCGCGCAGGCTCAGGCTGGCGAAGCTACGCTCGGCACTGAGCTGGCTGAATGCCGCTTCAATAAGTGACCGCCGTGTACGTTCTTTTTGCTGCGCTCTGACGCCCATGATTGTGCCTGTTAGACCTGCCGGACAGGCACTATAGCAAAAATTTCAGCGTACAGGCGGTCAAACTTTGTGAACGCCTGTTAAGCGGGTTGTTACCAAAAAAATGGCAAAAAATGCGCGTGGAATTGGGAAGTCGCTCACAAGATGTTAGAATCTCGTTGTAAAATTGTATAAGAAATAGGACGTATCGCTATGCCACAGTCTTATGATTACGACGCGATTATTATTGGTTCCGGTCCGGGGGGTGAAGGTGCCGCCATGGGGCTGGTGAAACAGGGCGCACGAGTCGCGGTGATCGAGCGCTATCATAATATCGGCGGCGGATGTACCCACTGGGGAACCATCCCGTCGAAAGCCCTGCGCCACGCCGTGAGCCGTATCATCGAGTTCAACCAGAACCCCCTGTACAGCGACCACTCACGTCTTCTGCGCTCCTCTTTTGCCGACATCCTTAACCACACCGAAAGCGTCATCAGCCAGCAGACCCGCATGCGTCAGGGCTTCTATGAGCGCAACCGCTGCGAACTGTTCCAGGGCGACGCCCGCTTTATCGATGCCAACACCATTGCGGTAGAGAGTCACGACGGCAGCGTTGAACAGCTGACGGCCGCGAAGTTTGTCATCGCCTGCGGGTCGCGCCCGTATCATCCACCGGACGTCGACTTCAGCCACCCGCGCGTTTACGACAGCGATTCGATCCTCAACCTGCACCATGAACCGGGCCACGTGATTATCTACGGTGCCGGGGTGATCGGCTGTGAATATGCGTCAATTTTCCGCGGCCTGAACGTCAAGGTTGACCTGATCAACACCCGCGATCGCCTGCTGGCGTTTCTCGATCAGGAGATGTCAGACTCGCTCTCCTATCACTTCTGGAACAACGGCGTGGTGATCCGTCACAACGAAGAGTTTGAGAAGATTGAGGCAGTCAGCGACGGGGTGATCATGCACCTGAAGTCTGGCAAGAAGCTGAAGGCAGACTGCCTGCTGTACGCGAACGGCCGCACCGGTAACACGGATTCGCTGGGGCTGGAAAACGTCGGGCTGGAAGCAGACGGCCGTGGCCTGTTAAAGGTCAACAGCATGTATCAGACCGCACAGCCGCATATCTACGCGGTCGGCGACGTGATAGGCTACCCGAGCCTGGCATCAGCCGCTTACGATCAGGGCCGTATTGCCGCGCAGGCGCTGGTAAAAGGTGAGGCGACCGCCCATCTGATCGAAGATATTCCGACCGGCATCTACACCATTCCGGAGATCAGCTCGGTCGGTAAAACCGAACAGCAGCTGACCGCCATGAAGGTGCCTTACGAAGTGGGCCGTGCGCAGTTCAAACACCTGGCACGCGCGCAGATCGTCGGGATGAACGTCGGCAGCCTGAAAATTCTGTTCCACCGCGAAACCAAAGAGATCCTCGGCATTCACTGCTTTGGCGAGCGCGCCGCCGAGATTATTCATATCGGCCAGGCGATTATGGAACAGAAAAACGGTGGTAACACCATTGAGTACTTTGTGAATACCACCTTTAACTACCCGACCATGGCTGAAGCCTACCGGGTTGCCGCACTGAACGGCCTGAACCGCTTATTTTAAACTGCCCGCCATTACACCCTGCATATGTTCACGGATCGCCTCTGCCAGCTGCTCATAGCGGCCGCGCAGGGGTGAACCCGGACGATACACCAGCGCAATGGTGCGCTGTGGTTCCGGCTTATAGCACGTCAGATAGCAGACGCCGTCACGTACGCGCTCCTTCGGTACCGCCAGCGCAGGCAGCAGCGTAATGCCGCTTCCCGCCGCCACCATATTGCGTAAGGTCTCCAGACTGGTGGCGCGAAAATGGGTATCTTCATCCGCTCCCGCCTGGAAGCAGAAGCCCATTGCCTGATCGCGCAGGCAGTGGCCATCTTCCAGCATCAGCAGCTTTTCACCGGCCAGGTCCGACATCGGCACCCGATCGCGATCGCGCCACGGGTGATCCTGATAGACCGCCAGCTTCATCGGCTCGTCGAACAGCGGCACTTCAATAAACGCCTCTGACTCTTTGACCAGCGCCAGAATCGCACAGTCGAGCTTGCCGCTGTCCAGCTGCGCCAGCAGCTGCTGGGTCTGCGCCTCGTGCAGGTACATCTCCAGCTTTGGAAACGTCTTGTGCAGCGACGGAATAATCTGCGGCAGCAGATAGGGGCCAACGGTGGGGATCAGGCCGATATGCAGCGGCCCGGACATCGCCTCGCCCTGCTGGCTGGCCATCTCTTTCAGGACTTTGACTTCCCGCAGCACGGTGCGGGCCTGGTCCACCAGCAGCAGGCCGGCCTGGGTGAACAGCACCTTGCGGCTGGTGCGTTCCAGCAGCATCACGCCCAGCTCATCTTCCAGCTTGCGGATCTGTCCGCTCAGCGTCGGCTGGCTGACGTGGCAGGCATCCGCCGCCCGGCGGAAGTGGCGGTGTTCAGCCAGCGCAACCAGGTACTCAAGATCGCGAATATTCATTCAATTCTCCATTTCCACGATAGCTCGTGACGATAGATAGCATAGCAATCAACGATTAGCCCTATCAAGCCGCATTGACAATAATGTGCGCATTCCAACGAAACGCCACGTCAACCGCGTTAAACAAGAGGTTCTTTATGTTTGCAAGTCAGGAAGGTCAGTCCGTCCCGCAGGTTACTTTTCATACACGTCAGGGCGACAGCTGGGTCGACGTTACCACTGACGAGCTGTTTAAAGATAAAACGGTGATCGTCTTTTCCCTGCCGGGTGCCTTTACCCCAACCTGTTCATCCAGCCATCTGCCGCGCTATAACGAGCTGTCAGAGGTGTTTAAAACACACGGCGTGGACAGCATTCTCTGCGTGTCGGTCAACGACACCTTTGTGATGAACGCATGGAAAGCCGACCAGCGCGCGGATAACATCACCTTCATCCCGGACGGCAACGGCGACTTCACCCGCGGTATGGAGATGCTGGTCGAGAAAGCCGAGATCGGCTTTGGTCCACGCTCATGGCGTTACTCAATGCTGGTGCGCAACGGCGTGGTGGAGAAGATGTTCGTTGAGCCTAACAAGCCGGGCGACCCGTTTGAAGTGTCGGATGCCGACACCATGCTGCGCTACGTGGCGCCCGAGTTTAAGGTGCAGGAGTCGGTTTCCCTGTTCAGCAAGCCGGGCTGCCCTTTCTGCGCCAAAGCCAAGCAGATGCTGCTCGATCGCGGCATTAAGTTTGAAGAGATCGTGCTGGGTCAGGATGCAACCACCGTCAGCCTGCGTGCCGTGACCGGCCGGGCGACCGTGCCGCAGGTGTTTATCGGTGGGCGCCATATCGGCGGCAGCGATGATTTAGAGCAGTATTTCGCCGCATAAGGGCGAACGCACGGCAATGTCTGCAGTAAGAAAATAAAAAAGAAGTGACCAGGCGGGCCAGCAGGCCCGCCTTTTTTATTTACGCCAGGCGCTGTTTAGCGTGCGCGACGGCCGCAGCCACCTGCTGCGGTGATACGCCGCCCTGCGCGTTACGCTTGTCGAGGCACGACTGCAGCGCCAGCACCGGATAGACGTCATCGCCAATCACGCTGCTGAACTTCTGCAGGTCGGCCAGCGACAGCGCTTCCAGCGCCACGCCCTGAGCAATGGCTTCCACCACCGCCTCACCGACGATATGGTGCGCTTCACGGAACGGTACGCCTTTGGCGACCAGGTAATCCGCCAGCTCGGTGGAGTTGGCGTAGCCCTGTTCGGCCGCTTCCTGGCAGCGCGGACGCTTCACCTGAATGCCGTCCAGCACCAGGGTAGCCATCTGCAGGCAGTCAAACCAGGTGTCGAGCGCGTCAAACAGCCCTTCCTTGTCTTCCTGCATATCTTTATTGTACGCCAGCGGCAGGCCCTTCAGCGTCATGCTCATCGCGGTCAGCGCGCCCTGCACGCGGCCGGCTTTACCGCGGATCAGCTCCAGCGCGTCCGGGTTTTTCTTCTGCGGCATCAGCGACGAGCCGGAAGTGACTTTATCCGACAGCTCAACGAAGCCCGCTTCACCGGTGTTGAAGAAGATCAGATCTTCGGCAAAACGCGACAGGTGGATCATGCCGATCGAGGCGTCAGACAGCAGCTCCAGCACGTGGTCACGGTCGGAGACGGTATCAAGGCTGTTACGGGTGGCGGAGGCGAAGCCCAGCCAGCCGGCCAGCTGCTCGCGGTCGATCTCATAGGCGGTACCCGCCAGCGCGCCGCAGCCCAGCGGGCTGACGTCGAGGCGCTTCAGGGTATCCTGCAGGCGGCTCTCATCGCGCGCCAGCATCTCCACGTAGGCCAGGCACCAGTGGGCAAAGGTCACCGGCTGCGCGCGCTGCAGGTGGGTATAACCCGGCATCACCGCGTCCTGGTTAGCTTCGGCAGTGGCAACCAGCGCCTGCTGGAACTGGCGGGTGGCGGCCAGCAGCTCGCCCACCTGCAGTTTGCACCACAGCTTCAGGTCGGTAGCGACCTGGTCATTACGGCTACGGCCGGTGTGGAGTTTTTTACCCAGCGCGCCGACCTTGTCGATCAGCTTGCCTTCCACCCAGCTGTGAATATCTTCGGCGTCGCTCTCCAGAATCTGCTCCGGATTAGCGCGCACCTCTTCCAGCAGCACGTTCAGCGCGCTTTCCAGCTGCTGCTGCTCGTCTGCGGTTAATACGTTGACCGTCACCAGCGCTTTGGACCAGGCCACGGAGCCGATAATGTCCTGTTCTGCCAGACGATAGTCAAAGCGCAGTGAGTCATTAAACAGTTTAAAACGCCGATCGGCTGCCTGTGTGAACCGTCCACCCCAAAGTGCCATGTGCAGTGCTCCATTCAATTCATATGACAGGGGCGGCCGACGCCGCCCCTGATGGTATTCGGCAGGGCGGGACATGCCCGCCCGCAGGATTACTTCTTCTCGTTCAGCGCGCGGATGCGTGAAGAGAGGGAGAACAGACGGATAAAGCCGCCCGCGTGACGGTGATCGTACACTTCGTCTTCGCCGAAGGTGGCGAACTCTTCAGAGTAGAGGCTGTTAGCCGATTTCTTCTGAATCGCGGTGACTTGGCCTTTGTAGAGCTGCAGCACCACTTCACCGTTTACTTCTTCCGCCAGCGCTTCGGCAGAGGCCTGGATGGATTTACGCAGCGGCGCAAACCAGCGGCCGTCGTAAACCACATAAGACATCTCCAGGCCCAGCTGCTCGCGCCATTTGAAGCTGTCACGGTCCAGAACCAGCTGCTCTACCGCACGCAGCGCGTTAACCATGATGGTGCCGCCAGGGGTTTCGTAGCAACCGCGGGATTTGATGCCCACCAGACGGTTTTCCACGATATCGATGCGGCCCACGCCGTGACGCGCACCGATGGCGTTCAGCTTGTCCAGGCAGCCAAACGGGCTCAGCGCTTCGCCGTTAACGGCAACCACGCGGCCTTTCTCTACGGAAACGGTGACCTGCTCAGGCTGGTCCGGTGCTTCCAGCGGATCGACGGTCCACACCCAGCAGTCTTTGTTCGGGGCATTCCACGGGCTTTCCAGCACGCCGCCTTCGGTAGAGATGTGCCAGGCGTTCTCATCACGGCTGTAGATTTTTTCCAGCGACGCGGTGGTCGGGATATTGCGCTCTTTCAGGTAGTCGAGCAGCGCTTCACGGGAACGCAGGTTCCACTCACGCCATGGCGCAACTACTTTCAACTGTGGAGCCAGCGCGGTGTAGGTGGTTTCGAAACGCACCTGGTCGTTACCTTTACCGGTCGCGCCGTGGCACAGGGCATCAGCACCGACCTTCAGCGCCAGCTCAACCTGGGCTTTGGCGATGATTGGGCGCGCCATTGAGGTACCCAGCAGGTAGGTGCCTTCATACAGTGCACCGGTCTGCAGCACCGGATAAACGTACTCGCTGATAAACTCTTCACGCAGATCCACCACGTGGCACTCAGAAGCACCGGACTGCAGCGCTTTCTGCTCAACGCCTTCCAGATCTTTTGGATCCTGGCCAATATCCGCCACAAAGGCCACCACTTCACAGCCGCCGTAGTTCTCTTTCAGCCAGGGAATGATCGCCGAGGTATCCAGGCCGCCGGAGTAAGCCAGTACGATTTTCTTGATGCTCTTGTCTTGCATGATAATTCCTTGATCTTCCCTTCGTCTTTCACGCTGCAGCTGCGTTGGCTTCACTCACTCACCCCGGTCACTTAGTAAACTAAGCTCCCGGGGATTCGTTCCATCGCCGCCTTGCTGCAGCATGAAATACTCGGGACAGTTAATAGTTAAGCGAGGATCCGGGTGCCGATGGACACACCGTTAAACAAATCTGGCAGCTGTTCCGCATGGCGCCAGCTGGCAATATCGACCGGACGGCCCAGCGTGCGGGCGGCATCCAGTGCTGCATTGACTTTAACAATCATTCCGTCGGTGATCACGCCGTCAGCGATCAGTTTTTCCGCTTTTGTCGCCGTCATCTCAGGGATACGCTGCTTGTCCGCGTCGAGGATGCCGCTCACGTCCGACAGCAGCACCAGATCGGCACCCAGCGTGGCCGCCAGCGCGGTGGCCGCCTGGTCGGCGTTGACGTTCATCAGCAGGCCATCCGCGGTAATACCGATCGAGCTGACCACCGGCAGGAAGCCGGCGCTGAGCAGAGTGTTAATCAGCAGCGGCGAGCCCGCCGACGCCTGGCCCACGTGCCCCAGTTCATCATCAAACTGTGCCACCTTAACACTGTTACCGTCGCCCAGGCAGAGGCCAACAGCAGGAATGCCATGTTTTGTTGACCAGGCCAGCAGCGTTTTATTGGCGGTGCCCGCCAGCGCGCCGGTAATGATGTCAATCTGGTCGGCCGGGGTCACCCGCAGGCCGTTTTTCTTTTTCACCGGCAGCGACAGCTTGCTCATCAGCTCATCAACCAGGCAGCCACCACCGTGAACGATCAGCAACGGACGCTGATGCGTGCTACGGTAGCTGACCAGGGCATCAAACAGGCGCGTCAACGCCTCTTCGCTGTCCAGCAATACGCCACCTAACTTGATAATTAACGGACTGGTCATCAACGTAACTCGCTCTCTGTGGGTGTCTGCGTTCCGGTTGCACTGAAACGCCTGTTCAACGGCTGCGGCTGGCGATAAATTATCGGTTTCCATCTGCAGGTGGTTAATGTATTTTTATTCACTATTACTGCATGAATATTGACACTATCCTAACTCAAGGACCGGCAACAGTGAAGACAAAATTACCCCCTTTTATCGAACTATACCGCCAGCTGATTGCCACGCCCTCGATCAGCGCTACGGATATCGCCCTCGATCAGAGTAATCAGACTTTAATCAATTTGCTGGCAGGCTGGTTCCGTGACCTGGGCTTCACCACCGAGGTCCAGCCGGTGCCCGGCACGCGCAATAAATTCAACCTGCTGGCAAAGAGCGGTGACGGTGCCGGCGGCCTGCTGCTGGCCGGCCATACCGACACCGTACCGTTCGACGATGGCCGCTGGACGCGCGATCCGTTCACCCTTACCGAACATGATAATAAGCTCTACGGGCTGGGCACCGCCGATATGAAAGGCTTCTTCGCCTTCATCTTAGACAGCCTGCGTGACGTTGAGGTGTCTCAGCTTAAAAAGCCGCTCTATATCCTCGCCACCGCCGATGAAGAGACCTCAATGGCCGGCGCGATGTACTTCGCCAGCACCACCGCGATTCGTCCGGACTGCGCGATCATCGGCGAACCGACCTCGCTGAAGCCGGTGCGCGCCCACAAGGGCCACCTCTCCAAAGCGATCCGCATCCAGGGCCAGTCCGGCCACTCCAGCGATCCGGCACGCGGCGTCAACGCCATTGAACTGATGCACGAGTCAATCACCCAGCTGATGGGCCTGCGCAACACCCTGAAAGAGCGCTATCACCACGGCGGTTTTGCCATCCCCTACCCGACCATGAACTTTGGTCACATCATCGGCGGCGATGCGCCAAACCGCATCTGCGCCTGTTGCGAACTGCATATGGATATTCGCCCGCTGCCGGGGCTGACGCTGAGCGATCTGGATGGCTTACTGCAGGAGGCGCTGGAGCCGGTCAGCGCCCGCTGGCCGGGCCGACTCACCGTCGGTGAGATGCACCCGCCGATCCCGGGCTACGAGTGCCCGCCTGACCATCAGCTGGTGCAGGTGGTGGAGAAACTGCTGGGCGTGCAGACCGAAGTGGTTAACTACTGCACCGAGGCCCCGTTTATTCAGCAGCTGTGCCCGACGCTGGTGCTGGGCCCGGGATCGATCAACCAGGCGCATCAGCCGGATGAATATCTCGACACCGCTTTTATTAAACCGACCCGCGCGCTGATTAGCCAGGTGGTCCATCATTTCTGCTATCACTGAGTGAAAAATGGGGTAATCAGCTGCAAAAACAGCGCATTGCCCCCGAATTGTATTATTCCGGTCGATAAGAATAACTTATCCCGCTTCGCTGTAATTAAATTTCATAAATTACCGCTATTTAGCGGCACGTTATCACCTGTTTAAGTCAATTGACGAAAGGTTCTTAACGTGGCTAGATAAAAGACTAAGTTATGCCCACAAGGGTGAAATAAAGTTACAGATAAGAAAAAGGGTGTCAGGGGTCATATGAACGAACAATATTCCGCAATGCGTAGTAACGTCAGTATGCTCGGCAAACTGCTCGGGGATACTATCAAGGATGCACTGGGAGAGAACATCCTGGAACGGGTGGAGACCATCCGTAAGCTTTCCAAGTCATCGCGTGCGGGAAATGACGCCGACCGTCAGGCGCTGCTGACCACGCTGCAAAACTTGTCCAACGATGAGCTGCTGCCGGTAGCCCGCGCCTTCAGCCAGTTCCTTAACCTGACCAACGTGGCCGAGCAGTACCACACTATTTCACCCAACGGCGAAGGGGCCAATAATCCGCAGGTGCTGGCACAGACCTTTGCGCGTCTGAAACAGCAGCCGGACCTGACGGAAGCGGACGTTCGCCAGGCGGTGGAATCCCTGTCGCTGGAACTGGTGCTGACCGCTCACCCGACGGAGATCACCCGTCGCACCCTGATTCATAAACTGGTGGAAGTGAACAGCTGCCTGAAGCAGCTCGATCACAACGACCTGTCCGACTACGATCGCGGCAAGATCATGCGCCGCCTGCGTCAGCTGGTTGCCCAGGCCTGGCACACCGATGAAATTCGTAAATACCGCCCGACCCCGGTCGATGAAGCCAAGTGGGGCTTTGCGGTAGTGGAAAACAGCCTGTGGGACGGCGTGCCGCAGTTCCTGCGCGAGCTGGACGAGCAGGTGGAAGCCTCCTTCGGCTACACCCTGCCGGTCGATTTCGTGCCGGTGAAATTTACCTCGTGGATGGGAGGCGACCGTGACGGCAACCCGAACGTGACCGCCACCGTCACCCGCCACGTGCTGCAGCTGAGCCGCTGGAAAGCCTGCGACCTGTTCCTGCGCGATATCGCCGTGCTGGTCTCCGAGCTGTCGATGTCCGAATGTACTCCGGAAGTCCGCGAGCTGTGCGGTAATCCGGAGGCGCTGGAGCCGTACCGCGAGATCATGAAAAACCTGCGCGGCCAGCTGATGAGCACCCAGGCCTACCTGGCCCGCCGCCTGAAGGGCGAGCGCCTGCCGCGCCCGGCCGACCTGCTGATCTCCAACGACCAGCTGTGGGACCCGCTCTACACCTGTTTCCAGTCGCTGCAGGCCTGTGGCATGGGTATCATCGCCAACGGCCAGCTGCTCGATACCCTGCGCCGCGTGAAGTGCTTCGGCGTGCCGCTGGTGCGCATTGACCTGCGTCAGGAGAGCACCCGTCACACCCAGGCGATCGCCGAAATTACCCGCTACCTGGGTCTCGGCGACTACGAAAGCTGGTCAGAAGCCGACAAGCAGGCGTTCCTGATCCGCGAACTGAACTCCAAGCGCCCGCTGACGCCGCTGAAGTGGGAGCCGACCGCCGATACCCAGGAAGTGCTGGATACCTGCCGCGTCGCCGCCGAAGTGCCGCAGGGCTCGATCGCCGCCTACGTGATCTCGATGGCGAAAACGCCGTCCGACGTGCTGGCGGTGCATCTGCTGCTGAAAGAAGCCGGTATTCCTTACGCGATGCCGGTGGCACCGCTGTTTGAAACCCTCGACGACCTGAACAACGCCAACGAGGTAATGGGCCAGCTGCTGAACATCGACTGGTACCGCGGCCTGATTCAGGGCAAACAGATGGTGATGATTGGCTACTCCGACTCGGCGAAAGATGCCGGCGTAATGGCCGCCAGCTGGGCGCAGTATGAAGCGCAGGAAAAACTGATTAACACCTGTGAGCAGGCCGGGATTACCCTGACCCTGTTCCACGGACGCGGCGGCAGCATCGGCCGCGGTGGCGCACCGGCGCACGCCGCGCTGCTGTCACAGCCCCCGGGCAGCCTGAAGGGTGGCCTGCGCGTCACCGAACAGGGCGAGATGATCCGCTTTAAGTTCGGCCTGCCGGAAGTGACCATCAGCAGCCTGGCGCTGTATACCGGTGCGATTCTGGAAGCCAACCTGCTGCCGCCGCCGCAGCCAAAAGACGAGTGGCGTCAGGTGATGGCGCAGCTGTCGGAGGTCTCCTGCAGGATGTACCGCGGCTACGTGCGCGAACATGACGACTTCGTGCCCTACTTCCGCTCAGCCACCCCGGAGCTGGAGCTGGCCAAGCTGCCGCTGGGTTCCCGCCCGGCCAAGCGCCGCCCGACCGGCGGCGTCGAGTCGCTGCGCGCCATTCCGTGGATCTTCGCCTGGACGCAGAACCGCCTGATGCTGCCGGCCTGGCTGGGCGCCGGTGCCGCGCTGCAGAAAGCGATGGCCGACGGCCATCAGGATCGGCTGGAAGTGATGTGCCGCGACTGGCCGTTCTTCTCCACCCGCATCGGCATGCTGGAGATGGTCTACTCGAAAGCCGACCTGTGGCTGGCGGAGTACTACGATCAGCGCCTGGTGGACAAATCCCTGTGGCCGCTGGGTAAACAGCTGCGCGACCAGCTGGACTCGGACATCAACGCGGTGCTGACCATCGCCAACGACTCACATCTGATGGCCGACCAGCCGTGGATCGCCGAGTCCATTGCGCTGCGTAACGTCTACACCGATCCGCTGAACGTGCTGCAGGCTGAACTGCTGCACCGTTCACGCCAGCTGGAAGAGGCCGGCGAACCGGACGCGCGCATCGAGCAGGCGCTGATGGTCACCATCGCCGGCGTGGCGGCGGGCATGCGTAACACCGGCTAGGCAACGGATACCATCAGCAAAAAAGGACGCTTGCGCGTCCTTTTTTTGTTTTCGTCGCTCGCTAACGGGCGGTCAGGATGCCGCTACCGCCGTGTTCGGCCGTACGCCCAGCGTATGGCAGATGGCGTAGCTCAGCTCGGCGCGGTTCAGGGTGTAAAAGTGAAAGTCCTTCACCCCTTCACGGCTGAGGATCCTGACCATATCCATCGCCACGTTGGCACCGACCATCTTGCGCGTTTCCGGATCGTTATCCAGCCCTTCAAACATCTGCGTCATCCAGCCCGGCACGCGCACGTTGGTCATGGCGGCGAAACGCTGCAGCTGCTTAAAGTTGGAGACCGGCAGAATGCCCGGCACGATCTCCGCGTCGATACCCGCCGCCACGCAGCGGTCGCGGAAGCGCAGGTAGCTCTCGACGTCGAAGAAGAACTGGGTGATGGCGCGGCTCGCCCCGGCATCGATTTTACGCCTGAGGTTGATCAGGTCAGCCTGGGCGCTTCTGGCTTCCGGGTGCACTTCCGGGTAAGCCGCCACCGAGATATCGAAATCCCCGACCTCCTTCAGCAGCGAGACCAGATCGGCCCCGTACATTTCCGGCTTGCCGGCACCCGGCGGCAGATCGCCGCGCAGCGCCACGATATGACGGATACCGTTACTCCAGTAATCGCTGGCAATCGCGCGCAGCTCATCGCGGCTGGCGTCGATGCAGGTCAGGTGCGGTGCCGCTTCCAGCCCGGTGCGATCCTTGATGCCTTTGATGATGCTGTGGGTACGGTCGCGCTCGCCGGAGTTGGCACCGTAGGTCACCGAGACAAATTTCGGCTTCAGGCTGCTCAGGCGATCGATCGAGCTCCACAGGGTTTCTTCCATTTCAGTGGTGCGCGGCGGAAAGAATTCAAACGAGACATTAATCTGTCCGTTAATCTCGGCCAGACTCTGATTCAGTGCTTCGCGCTGATTTGCATGGAAAAAACTCATACCTGTTATCCTCATCGATCGCTGCAGAACAAATATTGCCCGACAAACGTCTATCCATTCAGACGTCCAGACATTCAAAATGACGGAATCTGGTTATTCAGTCAACAGCTAAATGCGTAAAGGCAGTGACGAATTCTCAGGCAGGTTGAAGGATTCTCATGATGCAGGCAGGCGGACCAAAAAACCGTGAGGCAGGACAAACAACGGTAGCAGTCAGTCAAAACGCTGAGAGACTGCCTGTGGCAGGCGTTAATGCCTGTGAACCTGTCCCGTCGGTTGTCGCAACAGATTCACAGGCCGGGCAGGCCGCCCGGCACGCATCATCGAAATACCGGCCGCAACGGGCAGATTACAGCAGCTGAGCCAGGCGATTGAGATCGGACTGAATCGCCCCGGCGGTGACGTCACGGCCGGCACCCGGCCCGCGGATCACCAGCGGGTTATCGCGATACCAGCGGCTCTCGATGGCAAACACGTTGTCACACGGCAGCAGCGCGGCCAGCGCGTGGTCCGGGCGTACCGCTTCCACGCCGACGCGCGCCTTGCCGTTAGCATCGAAGCGCGCCACGTAGCGCAGCACCAGCCCCAGCTCCTGCGCCGCTTCATAGCGCTGCAGCATCTGCTCGTTGAGCACGTCGCTGTTTTCGAAGAAGTCGTCGGCGGTGCCGGCCTGGCAGCCCTCCGGCACCAGCGATTCAACGCGCACCTGGCCCGGTTCAATATCGTAGCCCGCTTCACGCGCCAGAATCACCAGCTTGCGCATCACGTCCTGACCGGAGAGGTCGACGCGCGGGTCGGGCTCGGTCAGCCCCTGCTGCCAGGCCTGGTCCACCAGCTCGGTAAAGGGCACCGAACCGTCAAACTGCAGGAACAGCCACGACAGCGTGCCGGAGAAAATACCGCTGATCGACAGAATACTGTCGCCGCTTTCGCGCAGATCGCGCACCGTGTGGTTGACCGGCAGCCCGGCACCGACGGTGGCGTTATACAGCCAGTGGCGTCCGGTCTTGGCAAAGGCATCGCGGATTTGACGGTAGTCAACGCCGCTGGCCGCCCCGGCCACCTTATTGGCACCGATCACGTGGAAACCGTAGCTGGCAAAATCCAGGTACTGTGCCGCCAGCGTCTCACTGGCGGTCACGTCCAGCACCACCAGGTCGTCGAACGGGTGTGCACGCATCCACAGGAACAGCGACTCCTGATCCAGCGCCTCGGACTCAGTCTCAAAGAACGCCAGTGCGCGGCTGGCGTCCAGCCCCGCGTAGTTAAGCAGGCTGCGGCGGCTGTCCACCACCCCGGCCAGCACAAATTCAAAGCCGGTACGCGCCGACAGCGTCTCCTGCTCGCGGGCGAACAGCTCCAGCCAGCGTGAGCCGATGTTGCCTTTACCAAACAGCACCAGCCCGACCTGCTTCTCGGCGCGGAACAGCGTCTGATGCAGCCCGCGGATAAGGTGTTCGGTTGGGCCAACGCGCAGCACCGCCACCAGGCTGATCCCCTCCTCAGACTGCCAGATAAACTCTACCGGCTGGTCTTTCATCTGCTGCCAGAAACGGTGGCTGTGCAGCGGATTACGGCAGACGCCGGCCCCGACCATCGCCACCAGCGCCATACCGTCACGCAGCTGCAGGCGTCCCGGTAACCCGGCATCCTGCAGCAGCGTCAGCGCGCTGTTAACCACTTCCGAGGTGTAGCACAGCTGCAGCAGGTTGCGATCGGGATGGATACCGGTCGCCAGCGGGCGCACCTGGGCGCGCTTCAGCAGCTGGTCGATCTCTTTATGCAGAATGGCAAAGTCGTGCTGCGGCGGCACCTGGAACTCAATCAGGCAGACGTCATCATGGCTGGTGACGATGCGCGCACCGGTGCCGGACGCCAGCACCCGCTCAATACGGGTCGAGCCCTGCTCCGGCTGATAGCTGCAGCGCAGCTGTAAATCGATATTGCTGGCCGACACCGGCTGCAGGGTGCGGGTGTGCAGCACCGGCGCGGCCAGGCGCGCCAGCTCGCTGGCCTCGTCCAGCCGCAGCAGCGGCAGCAGGCAGGCATCTTTCACCTTACGCGGGTCGGCGCTGTACACCCCGGCCACGTCACTCCAGATGGTCACCCGCGTGGCCCCGGCCAGCGCGCCAATCTGCGTCGCCGAATAGTCGCTGCCGTTGCGCCCGAGCAGCACCGTTTCACCGGCGTCGTTGCGGCTGATAAAGCCGGTCACCACCAGGCGGTGCGAGCCGCGCTGTGCCATCAGTTGCTGCAGCAGCGGCAGGGATTTCGCTTCATCCACCTGCGGCTGAGCGGCGCGCTCCGCACGCAGAAAATCACGGGCGTCCAGCCAGGAGGACTCAATATCGCGCTGGTTGAGCACCGCCGACATCAGCCGCGCCGACCAGATCTCACCGTGGCCAACCACTTCGGCATATACCGCTTCACTGATTTCGCCGTCCAGCAGCGCGGCCAGCCGCTCCAGATCGTGGATAAAGGTGCCAGTCAGCGGCTCGGCGATCTCAGCAGGTAACAGGCTGGTAATCAGTTCACTTTGATAACGACGCAGCGCCTGCTGTACCTGATGGGCCGACAGCCGATCGCTGTGGCTCAGCTTTAACCAGCTGATTAACTGGTTGGTGGTACTGCCGGCCGCCGACACCACCATCAGATCGCCCGGCTGGCTGTATTCCGCCATAATCCCGGCCACCCGCTGATAGCATTTTGCATCCGCCAGACTGCTGCCGCCAAACTTATGTAACTGACGTGAACGTCCTGCCCCTGCTGAATAACTCATGCTTACCTCTTGGCCGCAATCCGGAAGGCATTATCCAGATCGGCAATTAAATCTTCATGATCCTCAATCCCCACGGAGATACGCAGCAGCGACTCGGAAATCCCGGCCTGCGCACGCGCCTCGGCTGACATACCCGCGTGGGTCATGGTCGCCGTGTGGGAGATCAGGCTCTCAACGCCACCCAGCGACTCCGCCAGGGTGAACAGTTCCAGCGCTTTCAGGAAGCGGCGTAGCGTCGCCTCATCACCGTCAAACTCAAAACTGAGCATCGCGCCGAAGCCTTTCTGCTGCTTCACCGCAAACTCATGTCCTGCATTGGACGGCAGAGAAGGATGATACAACTTTTTCACCAGCGGTTGCTGCTGCAGATAGTCCACAATCGCCAACGCGTTGCGCTGAGCTGCCGCGATACGCGGTGCCAGCGTGCGCAGGCCGCGCAGCAGCAGATAGCTGTCAAACGCCGCACCGGTGACGCCGATATTGTTCGCCCACCAGGCCAGCGTAGTAACATGCTCTGGATCTTTGGCAATCACCGCCCCCGCCACCACGTCCGAGTGGCCGTTCAGGTACTTGGTACAGGAGTGGATCACCAGATCCGCGCCCAGCGCCAGCGGGTTCTGCAGCGCCGGGCTGAGGAAGGTGTTATCCACCACGCTAATCGCGCCAGCCTCGGCCGCGGCTTTACAGATCGCAGCAATATCCACCACGCGCAGCAGCGGGTTGCTCGGGCTTTCCACCAGCACCAGCTTTGGCTTCTCCGCCAGCGCGGCCTGCAGGGCCGCTTCATCACCCTGATCGACGAACTTCACGCGATAAGCACCGCGCTTGCTCAGGCTGTCGAACAGACGATAGCTACCGCCGTAACAGTCGTGCGGTGCCACCAGCAGGTCACCCGGCTGCAGGAATACGGTGGTCACCAGATGGATCGCCGACATACCGGTATTGGTCATTACAGCACCGGCACCGCTTTCCAGATCGGCCAGCGCACGCTGCACCACATCACGGGTCGGGTTACCGCGGCGTGAATAGTCATGGGCGCGCGGCTCGTTAAAATCGGTGAAGTTATACGTACTGGAGAGGTGAATCGGTGGGACAACGCAGCCATATTGCTCGTCGTCATTCAAACCGCTACGTACTGCGATAGTTGCCTGTTTACGCGTCATGGTGCATATATTCCTGCAGGTCGGGAAGAAGATGGCATATAGAGTAAAGCGGGGCACAATAGACGTCAATACATCTGGACATCTAAATGTCTTTGCGTATAGATTGAGCAACGGGCCAATAACCGCTAGAATTATGCCGAAATCCCCCGCAGAAAGTGGTGTCATCCCGGTGTGATGGCCACCGACTTCGGGCATAATTAGCCGGTTTTCGGCATTTTCACTTTCATACGATGATTAAGGTAGCCCATGGCTGAATGGAACGGCGAATATATCAGCCCTTACGCTGAGCACGGTAAGAAGAGCGAGCAGGTCAAAAAAATCACGGTATCCATCCCGTTAAAAGTCCTGAAAATTTTGACGGACGAGCGCACGCGCCGCCAGGTCAACAACCTGCGCCATGCCACCAACAGCGAACTGCTGTGTGAAGCGTTCCTGCACGCCTTCACCGGACAGCCGCTGCCGGACGACATCGACCTGCGTAAAGAGCGCAGCGACGAGATTCCCGAAACGGCCAAGGCGATCATGCGTGAGATGGGCGTCGATCCGGACACCTGGGAGTACTGAGTTCCGCCACTCAGTCGCTGCCGGCCACGTGCCCCGCTGAAAAGGGGGACGTGGCCCGCGCCAGCACCGATCTCCCGCTCCGCTGGCTGGCACGCTGTTCCTGCCCTTCCCCCCTCTGCTGTCATCCTCCCTTTGCCTTACCTCTGACGATCGACGCTTTTACCGAACGCTAACTGCCTGACGCACGCGCACCGTGCTATCCCTGATGACGTTTCGTCGCACAGGCCCGGCCTTATCCCCTGCTGCCCCCCATTCGGGGACTGTTTTCTCCCGCCATCACTGCGCAGGCTATGAGATCCGTCTCAGATAAGAAAAGGAATCTACCATGTGTACCCGTGTCTTTATGAATATGCACCCTGACTATCTGGTCAGCGCGCGTGGGCTGGACTTCTTTGGCCCGGCCGATCCCGCGCTGGTGATCACCCCGCGTGGTATTGAGCACAGCGGCAGCGACGAACCGGATGCGCTGTGCTGGCAGACGCGCTACGGCAGCGTGATGATTTACGCCAGCGGCCTGTTTCCGATGGATGGCATCAACGAAATGGGGCTGGCAGGCCACACGCTCTATTACAATAACGGCAAACAGCAACAGCGCGACAACCAGGACAAACCGCAGCTGGACAGCCGTGCCTGGCTCAGCTGGCTGCTGGATAACCACGCCACCGTGGCGGAAGCGGTGGCAGGATTAGAAAACGTGCGGCTGGTTGCCAGAAAACTGCCGATTGATTACGCCACCGATACCAAACATATTGCGCTGGAGGATACCAGCGGCGACTCGGCGATTATTGAGATCGATGACGGCAAGGTGAACATCTACCATCATCGTGAATACCGGGTAATGACCAATCCGCCATCTTATGCGCAACAGCTGGCTAACCTGGAAAAGTACCGCTTTACCGATGCCGACCACTATCCGGCCACACAAAGCCCGCAGGACCGCTTTGTACGCGCCACCTTGCATCTGCGCAACCTGCCGGAACCGCACAGCGCCGACCAGGCTCGGGGGTTTGTGCAGTCGGTACTGGCCAACCAGGCCTTCCCGGTGGGCTACCCGGATATGGACGATCCGATGGTGCGCGAAGTCAGCGCCGCCTATCAGCGGTACTCACGCTATCCCGGTGAGAACAGAGGCACCGCCACCTACTGGAGCACCCTTACCGACCTCAGCCGGGGGGAATACTGGTTTAAGTCGGTGTTCGCGGCATCCTCAGTGTATGTGAAGCTGCAGGAGATAGACTTCAGCGCCGGCCAGCCGGTGCGCCAGCTCGACCATCTGCAGCACTACGCCGAACGCGGGTTACAGGGGAACATTCTGGCGCAGCTGACGCCCTGCTGAGCGCCCATAAAAAAACCCGGCCGAAGCCGGGTTTTTTCTGCATCAGAAACGGCAGGCCGCTTCTGAAAGGCGTCTTACTTGGCGCCTGGGATGCTGAAACGCTTGTTGAAGCGGTCAACACGGCCACCGGTAGCAACGTCACGCTGCTTACCAGTGTAGAACGGGTGGCATGCGCCACACACGTCCAGGTTCAGGTCGCGACCCACGGTAGAGCGGGTTTTGATTTCGTTACCGCAAGAACATTTAGCAGTAACTTCAACGTAATTTGGGTGAATACCTTTTTTCATGGGAAACCTCAGTTAAGGCCGTGTCGCTCTCCCGCGCCAGGAAAATCCTGCGCCGGCACCACACGAGAATTAATAATGATTAGGTGAAGCTGATACCAAAAAAGCCGTACCAGCGGCGGCGAACTATACAGAAATTAACCGCCCGCCGCAATCGGATCCGCACATCACCGACGACACAGTGTACACTATCCGGCTTAAGTTTTCATCCGGATGAACCCATGCCCGTTGTTCAGGTCGCGCTAGCCGTTCCCCTTGCCCGCTGTTTTGACTACCTGCTGCCCCCCCACCTCAACCCGGTGGTCGGCGGCCGCGTCAGCGTGCCTTTTGGCAAGCGTGACGCGACGGGCGTGGTGGTGGCGATCCGTGAAACCAGCGACTACCCGCTCGATCAGCTGAAAAGCGTGCAACAGGTGCTGGACGATGAGTCGCTCTACCCGCCGTCGTTGTGGCGGCTGCTGCTGTGGGCGGCGGAGTACTATCACTACCCGCTGGGCGAAGTGCTGTTCCACGCCATGCCGGTGCTGCTGCGCCAGGGCAAAGCCGCGGAAGAAGCGCCGCTGTGGCAGTGGCAGATCACCGATGACGGCCGCGCCACCGCGCCGGAAAGCCTGAAGCGCGCGCCGAAACAGCAGCAGGCGCTGGCCGCGCTACGCCATCGCGGCCTCTACCGCCATGAAATCGGCCAGCACGATATCACCGATGCCACGCTGCAGGCGCTGCGTGCCAAAGGGCTGTGTGACCTGCACTCCCGCGCGCGCCAGCGCGACGACTGGCGTGAGCACTTTGCGGTCAACGGCGAGCGCCTGCGGCTGAACACCGAGCAGGCGACCGCGGTGGGCGCGATCCGCAGCGCGGACGATCAGTTTGCCGCCTGGCTGCTGGCGGGGATTACCGGCTCAGGTAAAACTGAGGTCTACCTCAGCGTGCTGGAGAATATCCTCGCCGCCGGCCACCAGGCGCTGGTGCTGGTGCCGGAAATCGGCCTGACCCCGCAGACCATCGCCCGCTTCCGCGAACGTTTTAACGCGCCGGTCGACGTGCTGCACTCCGCCCTCAACGACAGCGAGCGGCTGGCGGTGTGGCTGCGCGCGCGCAGCGGCGAAACGGCGATCGTGATTGGCACCCGCTCGGCGCTGTTTACCCCCTTCGCGCGGCTGGGTGCCATCATCATTGATGAAGAGCACGACGGCTCCTACAAACAGCACGAAGGCTGGCGCTATCACGCCCGTGACCTGGCGGTGTTCCGCGCCCGTCAGGAAAATATCCCGGTGGTGATGGGCTCCGCAACGCCGGCGCTTGAAACGCTGCACAACGTGCAGGCCGGCAAATACCGCCAGCTTAACCTCAGCAAACGCGCCGGCAATGCCACCAAAGCCACCCAGCTGCTGATCGACCTGAAAGGCGTGAAGCTGCAGGGCGGCCTGTCACCGCTGATGATCAAAAAAATCGGCCAGCACCTGCAGGCGGATAATCAGGTGCTGCTGTTCCTTAACCGCCGCGGCTTCTCACCGACCCTGCTGTGTCACGAGTGCGGCTGGATTGCCGAATGCCAGCGCTGCGATCGCTACTACACGCTGCACCAGCAGCAGCGCCAGCTGCGCTGCCACCACTGTGACAGCCAGCGGCCGATCCCATATCAGTGCCCGTCGTGCGGCTCCACCCATCTGGTGCCGGTCGGCTTAGGCACCGAGCAGCTGGAACACAACCTCAGCGCGCTGTTCCCCGACGTGCCGCTGTCGCGCATTGACCGTGATACCACCAGCCGTAAAGGCGCGCTGGAGCAGCAGCTGGCCGAGGTGCATCGCGGCGGCGCGCGCATTCTGGTCGGCACCCAGATGCTGGCCAAAGGCCACCACTTCCCTGACGTGACGCTGGTATCGCTGCTGGACGTCGACGGTGCATTGTTCTCGGCTGACTTCCGCTCCGCCGAACGGTTCGCCCAGCTCTATATTCAGGTGGCCGGCCGCGCCGGCCGCGCCGGCAAGCAGGGTGAGGTGTTGCTGCAGACCCACCATCCGGAGCATCCGCTGCTACAAACCCTGCTGAAACAGGGCTACGACGCGTTTGCCCACCAGGCGCTGGGGGAACGGAAAAGCGTCTTTCTGCCGCCGTTTACCAGCCACGCACTGTTCCGCGCTGACGATCACGACAACCAGCAGGCGATGCTGTTTTTACAGCAGCTGCGTAACCTGCTGGAGGCCAGCCCGCTGAAAGATGAGGCGTTCTGGATTATGGGCCCGGTCCCGGCGCTGCAGGCCAAACGCGGTGGCCGTTACCGCTGGCAGCTGCTGCTGCAGCACCCGTCGCGGGCGGTGCTACAGCGCGCGCTTAAGGCCACGCTGCCGCTGATAGGCACGCTGCCACAGGCGCGTAAGGTGAAGTGGACGCTGGATATCGATCCGAGCGAAAGTTAAGGCACGTAAGCGTTTGCCTGTGAATTTTGCGGGGCCGATCGAAAAAAGTCGCACAAGTCACATTTTTTATGCAAATTAAGTAACAGCAGAGCGCGACATCTGTTAAGAATGCGGCTGGCAGCGCAGGAAGCGGCACAGGCCAACGCGAAGAAACTATTGTCATAAGATTGTCAGACCCGCGACAGCGGGTCACTGGGAGAAGCAGTGGAGCAGAATCAAGAGACGACGGCAGCGACCATGAAGGACGTGGCCGAAAAAGCAGGGGTATCAACGGCCACGGTCTCACGCGCGCTGATGAATCCGGAAAAAGTCTCCGCTGCGACCCGCGCAAAAGTCGAGCAGGCGGTGATTGCCGTCGGCTACTCACCGCATTCGATGACGCGCAGCACCCGGCGCGGTGAATCCCGCACCGTACTGGTGATTGTGCCGGATATCTGCGACCCGTTCTTCAGCGAGATTATTCGCGGCATCGAAGTGGTGGCGGCGCGCAAAGGCTACCTGGTGCTGATCGGCGACTGCGCTCACCAGAACCAGCAGGAGAAGTCCTTCCTCAACCTGATGCTGACCCGCCAGATCGACGGCATGGTGCTGCTGGGTTCTCAGGTACCTTTCGATACCCGCCAGGAGGAGCAGCGTAATCTGCCGCCAATGGTGATGGCTAACGAATTTGCTCCCGAGCTGGAGCTGCCCACCGTACATATTGATAACCTGACCGCGGCGTTTGAAGCGGTTAACCACCTGCAAAAGCTGGGGCACCGCCGTATCGCCTGCATCGCCGGCCCGGAAGAGATGCCGCTGTGCCAGTACCGCCTGCAGGGCTATATTCAGGCGCTGCGCCGTCACGGCATCAGCGTCGATCCGCAGTACATCGTGCGCGGTGAGTTTAGCTTTGATGCCGGCGCGCGGGCGATGCGGCAGCTGATGGCGCTACCAAAGCCGCCTCAGGCGCTGTTTTGCCACAGCGACATCATCGCGCTGGGGGCGATGGCGCAGGCGAAAAATATGGGGCTGCGCATTCCACGCGATCTGTCGCTGATCGGCTTTGATGATATTGAGCTTTCCCGCTACAGCGATCCGCAGTTAACCACCGTCGCCCAGCCGCGTTTCAACATAGGTCGCGAAGCAATGCTACTCTTGCTGGAGCAGCTGGAGGGCAGAATGGTGAATACGGGCTCCCGCCTGCTGGATTTTGAACTTAAAATCCGTGGCAGCACGGCGCCATCGCTGTACGACGAAGACTAACCACAGACGTTTCCGCCCGTCCGATAAGATTATCTGCAAAAAAATCAGCGGATTCTTAGTGATATGCTGGCTGGTCAAACCTCAGCCCCTTGCGTAACATGGCGGGGCTGTACCGGGAGCACACTTTTCTTCCCGGTAATTTCTTTCATTATTTATAAACGGAACGAGAGTGGCACAAAAAGATTATGTCAGCCGCGGGCGTTCGACAGGGACGCGTCGCAAAACCACCCGCGGCAAAAAAGCCAGCGGGGGTTCAGGGGTTTCAAAAGTCATGACGGTTCTGGCGGTCGCCGTGCTGGTCGCCTTTGTCGGCGGCCTGTGGTTTATCGCCCACCATAAGAAAGAAGAGACGCCGGTCATTCCTGACCACAAAGCCGTCGGCAACGGGCTACCGCCGAAGCCGGAGGAGCGCTGGCGCTATATTAAAGAGCTGGAAAACCGCCAGTTAGGCGTGCCGATGCCGACCGAACCGTCCGCCGGGGGCGAAGTGCACTCGCAGACCCAGCTGACCGACGAACAGCGCCAGCTGCTGGAGCAGATGCAGGCGGATATGCGCCAGCAGCCGACCCAGCTGAACGAAGTGCCGTGGAATGAACAGACCCCGGCGCAGCGACAGCAGACCATGCAGCGCCAGCAACAGCAGCAGAACGATCTGCAGCAGCAGGCACGGATGCAGCAGCAACAGCAGCAGCAACTGCGTCAGCAACAGCAACAGCAACAGCAGCAGCGCCTGCAGCAGCAGAACAGCCAGCAGCAGCAGACGCGCATGCTGCAACAGCAGGCGACGCAGCAGAACACCCAGCAGCAAAGCCATATGTTGCCGCAGACGACGCGCACCCAGCAGCAGCCGGCTCAAACGCCGCGCGTGCAGCAGCCGCAAACACAGCCGACGCGCCAGGCCCCGGTCACCCAGGCCACCCGTGAAACGGAGGTTGCCGCGCAGCCGAAGGCCGAGACGAAGCCGAAAGAAGCCGAAAAAGAGAAGGCGCAGCGCTGGATGGTGCAGTGCGGTTCGTTCAAAGGGACCGATCAGGCCGAGTCAGTTCGCGCTCAGCTGGCGTTTGAAGGGTTCGAAAGCCGCATCACCAGCGGCGGCGGCTGGAACCGCGTGGTGATTGGTCCTTACGCCAGTCGCGCCGCGGCCGACAGCGCACTGAAAGGCCTGCGCGGCTCCGGCCACGCAAATTGTATTCCTCTCGCCATCGGGGGTTGAAACCCCCGCCAACCCGCCCCATATCTGGTTGCATCTGTGCCCGGCGCGAGCTCGCCGGGCCCTATTCAATCGGTTATAAGGGGTCTGCCCGTGACAACAATAGTAAGTGTACGACGCAACGGCCAGGTAGTGATTGGCGGCGATGGCCAGGCTACCCTCGGCAATACCGTGATGAAAGGCAACGTCAAAAAAGTGCGCCGCCTCTACAATGATAAAGTGATCGCCGGCTTCGCCGGAGGCACGGCAGATGCCTTCACCCTGTTTGAACTTTTCGAACGCAAACTGGAAATGCACCAGGGTCATCTGGTCAAAGCGGCCGTTGAGCTGGCGAAAGACTGGCGCACAGATCGTATGCTGCGCAAGCTGGAAGCCCTGCTGGCGGTAGCAGATGAGAACGCCTCGCTGATCATCACCGGCAACGGTGACGTAATCCAGCCCGAGAATGACCTGATTGCTATTGGTTCCGGCGGGCCTTACGCCCAGGCGGCCGCCAGGGCGCTGCTGGAAAATACCGAGATCGGCGCGCGTGATATTGTGGAAAAGGCGCTGGGTATTGCAGGCGATATCTGCATCTATACCAACCACAACCTCACCATCGAAGCATTACCGTCTAAAGCGTAAGGACCCTATTTATGTCTGAAATGACCCCGCGCGAGATCGTCAGCGAACTCAACAGATTTATCATCGGTCAGGATGGCGCCAAGCGTGCCGTGGCTATCGCCCTGCGTAACCGCTGGCGTCGCATGCAGCTTAATGAAGAGCTGCGCCATGAAGTAACGCCGAAAAACATCCTGATGATTGGCCCGACCGGCGTCGGCAAAACCGAAATTGCCCGTCGCCTGGCCAAGCTGGCAAACGCGCCGTTTATCAAAGTCGAAGCAACCAAGTTCACCGAAGTGGGCTATGTTGGTAAAGAAGTGGACTCTATCATTCGCGATCTGACCGACTCAGCGATCAAAATGGTCCGTTCACAGGCGATTGAGAAAAACCGCTACCGCGCCGAAGAGCTGGCGGAAGAGCGCATTCTTGACGTGCTGATCCCACCGGCTAAGAACAACTGGGGCCAGAACGAAGTGGCCGCCGAGCCGTCTGCCGCCCGTCAGTCGTTCCGTAAAAAGCTGCGCGAAGGCCAGCTGGATGATAAAGAGATCGAAATCGACCTGGCCGCCGCCTCGCCGGGCGTTGAGATCATGTCCCCGCCGGGCATGGAAGAGATGACCAGCCAGCTGCAGTCGATGTTCCAGAACCTTGGTGGCCAGAAGCAGAAAGCCCGCAAGCTGAAGATCAAAGAAGCGATGAAGCTGCTGATCGAAGAAGAAGCGGCGAAGCTGGTGAACCCGGAAGAGCTGAAGCAGAGCGCCATTGATGCGGTCGAGCAGCACGGCATCGTGTTTATCGATGAGATCGATAAAGTCTGTAAGCGCGGCGAATCCTCCGGCCCGGACGTTTCCCGTGAAGGCGTTCAGCGCGACCTGCTGCCGCTGGTGGAAGGCTGCACCGTGTCGACCAAACACGGCATGGTCAAAACCGACCATATCCTGTTTATCGCCTCCGGCGCGTTCCAGGTGGCCAGCCCGTCTGACCTGATTCCGGAACTGCAGGGCCGCCTGCCGATCCGCGTTGAGCTGCAGGCGCTGACCACTCACGACTTCGAGCGCATCCTCACCGAGCCAAGCGCCTCGATCACCGTGCAGTACAAAGCCCTGATGCAGACCGAAGGCGTGGAGATCAACTTCACCGCAGACGGCATCAGCAAGATTGCCGCCGCCGCGTGGCAGGTGAATGAAACCGCCGAGAATATCGGTGCGCGCCGCCTGCACACCGTGCTGGAACGCCTGGTCGAGGAGATCTCCTTCGAGGCCAGCGACAAGAGCGGTAGCACCATCACCATCGACGCCGATTACGTCAGTCAGCACCTTGACGAGCTGGTGGCCGACGAAGACCTCAGCCGCTTTATCCTGTAACCGCCCGCCGGTTGTTCCCGGGGAGGCAGCCGCCTCCCCGGTGAAAAGTGATGCTTTTGCCAACAGCCGCCATAAAGCGATATACTCTCTGTCCCGGCAGCAACCAGATGAACCCGCGATGAAATACGATACCTCCGAACTGTGCGACATCTACCATGAAGACGTAAATGTCGTTGAACCGCTTTTCTCAAACTTTGGTGGCCGCACCTCGTTTGGTGGGCAGATCATCACGGTGAAATGTTTCGAAGACAACGGTCTGCTCTACGATCTGCTGGAAGAGAACGGGCGTGGGCGCGTGCTGCTGGTTGACGGTGGCGGCTCGGTGCGGCGTGCGCTGGTCGATGCGGCGCTGGCGCAGCTGGCGGTGCAGAACGAGTGGGAAGGGATGGTAATTTACGGCTCGGTGCGTCAGGTCGACGACCTGGAAGAGCTGGACATTGGCATCCAGGCGATTGCGGCGATCCCCGCTGGCGCGGCCGGTGAAGGCATTGGTGAAAGCGACGTGCGCGTTAACTTTGGCGGCGTCACCTTCTTCTCGGGCGACCACCTGTATGCCGACAACACCGGCATCATCCTGTCAGAAGATCCCCTCGACATCGAATAAACAAAAACGGGTGCCACAGGCACCCGTTCTCTTTGCTGGCTATAGCGGGTGCAGCATTACACCTCTTCCATTTTTCCCAGCAGCGCACGCAGACGATCCTGCCATACGTGCTGTTCTTCTTTCAGCTGCTGGTTTTCACGCACCAGTGCATCGGTGTTGCCTGACGCCTGCTGAACCTGCTGGTTCAGATTACCGTTCTGCTCTTTAAGCTCTTCAATTTCCATCTGCAGCAGCGTGATGGTATCAATCGCCTGCTGCACTTTCGCTTCCAGTTTTTCGAATACTTCAAATGACATGTTTCTCTCTCTCCTAATCGCAGGGCGTTGATTATGCTAGCCGCAGGGACAAGGGATGAACCGGTATGCCGCGGATAACACTATTCATCCGATTGTAAGTAGAGCCGCCCGTCAAGTCCAGCGATGAACCCGTCAGGGGCGTAGTCTGTAACACTTTTCAGCCTTAACCTTAAAAAGGGATTAATCCCTGCTCTGCCCAGGGTTTTAAGGAGCGCATAGGATAGTTTACGCGCAATTTAGAAACTGACATGACGAACAACAGAGGTAGAAAGACGCGTAAACGCTCATTTTTATGACGCATCACACAAATTTTGATTTCGCTATTTCTCGTTTATGTTCGTTAACGATAAATTCACAACACACCAACACAGAGTGGTGCAGATAAAAACCAGCACTATTAAAGAACATTAAACCGTTAACTCGCCTTCAGGAATTCCAACATGAGTCATGCAACAAGTACGCTAAAGGGCCAGTGCATCGCCGAGTTTCTTGGCACGGCCACCATTATCTTCTTCGGTGCCGGTTGTGTGGCTGCCGCGAAAGTGGCCGGCGCCACTTTCGGCCTGTGGGAAATCAGCATTGTCTGGGGCCTGGCGGTGGCAATGGCCGTCTACCTGAGCGCAGGCATCTCCGGTGCCCACCTCAACCCGGCGGTCAGCGTAGCGCTGTGGCTGTTTGCCAACTTCGAAGGGCGCAAGGTGCTGCCTTACGCCCTGTCGCAGATCGCCGGGGCCTTCTGCTCCGCCGCGCTGGTGTATGGCCTGTACCACAATCTGTTCCTTGAGTACGAACAGACCCATCATATGGTGCGCGGCAGCGTCGAGAGTCTCGATCTGGCCGGCGTTTTCTCCACCTACCCGAACCCGCTGATTAGCGTCGGCCAGGCGTTCCTGGTTGAGCTGGTGATCACCGCGATTATGATGGCGCTGATCATGGCCCTCACCGACGACGGCAACGGCCTGCCGCGCGGCCCGATGGCCCCGCTGCTGATCGGTTTCCTGATCGCCATTATCGGTGCTGCGATGGGCCCGCTGACCGGTTTTGCCCTCAACCCGGCGCGTGATTTCGGACCAAAACTGTTCGCGTGGCTGGCCGGCTGGGGTAATGTGGCCTTTACCGGCGCGCGTGATATTCCCTATTTCCTGGTGCCGATCTTTGGCCCACTGATCGGTGCCAGCCTCGGTGCCTTTGGCTACCGTGCCCTGATCGGCAAAAACCTGCCCGGCAAGGTTGAGGCCGTTCAGCACAAACCGACCGCCGGCGCTGCATAACGCAAAGCGTAATCCTGCTAACCGCTTATATTCAGGAACCTGAAATGACCACAGAAAAAAAATACATCGTTGCGATCGACCAGGGCACCACCAGCTCCCGTGCGGTCGTACTGGATCACGACTCCAACATCGTTGCGGTATCACAGCGCGAATTCCAGCAGATCTATCCAAAAGCCGGCTGGGTTGAACACGACCCGATGGACATCTGGGCCTCACAGAGCTCAACGCTGGTCGAAGTGCTGGCGCACGCGGACATTAACGCCGACGAGATCGCCGCCATTGGTATCACCAACCAGCGTGAGACCACCATCGTCTGGGATAAAGAGACCGGCAAGCCGATCTACAACGCCATCGTCTGGCAGGATCCACGCACCGCAGACTACTGTGCGAAGCTGAAAAAAGAGGGGCTGGAGGAGTATATCCGCAGCACCACCGGCCTGGTGATTAACCCCTACTTCTCTGGCACCAAAGTTAAATGGATCCTCGACCACGTGGAAGGCTCGCGCGAGCGGGCACGCCGTGGCGAACTGCTGTTCGGTACCGTCGACTCCTGGCTGGTGTGGAAGATGACCCAGGGGCGGGTGCACATCACCGATTACACCAACGCCTCGCGTACCATGATGTTTAACATCCATACGCTGGAGTGGGATGCGCGCATGCTGGAGATCCTCGACATCCCGCGTGAAATGCTGCCGGAGGTGAAATCCTCTTCCGAGATTTACGGCCAGACCAACATCGGCGGTAAAGGCGGCACCCGTATTCCTATCGCCGGTATCGCCGGTGACCAGCAGGCCGCGCTGTACGGTCAGCTGTGCGTGCAGCCAGGAATGGCAAAAAACACCTACGGCACCGGCTGCTTTATGCTGATGAACACCGGTACCGAAGCCGTCGCCTCTACCCACGGCCTGCTGACCACCATCGCCTGTGGCCCGCGCGGTGAAGTGAACTATGCGCTGGAGGGTGCCGTCTTTATCGGCGGTGCGTCTATTCAGTGGCTGCGCGATGAAATGAAGCTGATCAGCGATTCGCAGGACTCCGAATACTTCGCCACCAAGGTCAAAGACACCAACGGCGTCTATATGGTGCCGGCCTTTACCGGCCTCGGTGCCCCGTACTGGGACCCGTATGCGCGCGGTGCCATCTTCGGCCTGACCCGCGGTGCGAATGCTAACCACATTATCCGCGCCACGCTGGAATCGATCGCCTATCAGACCCGTGACGTGCTGGAAGCGATGCAGAACGACGCCAACACCCGCCTGCAGTCGCTGCGCGTGGACGGCGGTGCGGTCGCCAACAACTTCCTGATGCAGTTCCAGTCGGACATCCTTGGTACCCGCGTGGAACGCCCGGAAGTGCGTGAAGTCACCGCGCTGGGTGCCGCTTATCTGGCGGGCCTGGCCGTGGGCTTCTGGAAAGACCTGGAAGAAGTGCGTGCCAAATCGGTTGTCGAACGTGAGTTCCGTCCGGGCATTGAAACCACCCAGCGTAACGTGCTGTACGCCGGCTGGAAGAAAGCCGTCTCCCGCGCGCAGGCGTGGGAAGAGGCTGACGATAAGTAATCCCCCCGCCCGTGGTCGCTGACCACGGGCACCTCCCTCCCCCCTCCTGTGATAAACTTCCCGCCTCATTACTTCCCCGAGGCACGTCATGAAACGAGAACTGGCAATTGAATTTTCCCGTGTAACTGAAGCGGCGGCACTGGCTGGCTACAAATGGCTGGGACGCGGTGACAAAAATGCCGCCGACGGCGCGGCAGTACATGCAATGCGTATTATGCTCAACAAGGTGGATATCGACGGTCAGATCGTGATTGGCGAAGGGGAGATTGACGAAGCACCGATGCTGTATATCGGTGAAAAAGTCGGCAGCGGCAACGGCGACGCAGTGGATATCGCCGTCGACCCGATTGAAGGCACCCGCATGACCGCCCTCGGCCAGGCGAACGCGCTGGCGGTGCTGGCGGTGGGCGATAAAGGCACCTTCCTGCACGCGCCGGACATGTATATGGAGAAGCTGGCGGTCGGCCCCGGCGCGCGCGGCGCGATCGATCTGCGCCTGCCGCTGGAAGAGAACCTGCGGCGCGTGGCCGACGCGCTGGCGAAGCCGTTAAGCGAGCTGACTGTCACCCTGCTGGCCAAGCCGCGCCATGACGCGACGATCGCCCGCCTGCAGCAGCTGGGCGTGCGGGTGTTTACCTTCCCGGACGGTGACGTGGCCGCCTCGATCCTCACCTGCATGCCGGACAGCGAAGTCGATGTGATGTACGGCATCGGCGGCGCGCCTGAAGGGGTCGTCTCCGCGGCGGCGATCCGCGCGCTGGACGGCGATATGCAGGGCCGCCTGCTGGCGCGTCACGAGGTGAAAGGCGACACGCCGGAAAACCGTCGGCTGGGCGAGCAGGAGCTGAGCCGCTGCCGCGAGATGGGCATCGCCGCCGGCGAGGTACTGACTCTGGAAGAGATGGCGCGTAACGATAACGTGATCTTCTCCGCCACCGGCATCACCAGCGGCGACCTGCTGAAAGGCATCACCCGCAAAGGCAATATGGCGACCACCGAAACCCTGCTGATCCGCGGCAAGTCGCGCACCATTCGTCGTATCCAGTCGATTCACACCCTCGACATGAAAGATCCGCAGCTGCATCCGTTTATCCTCTGAAAGCATCACTCTTGATGAACGGATTCCAGAAGACCATCCGGATAGGTATCTCGCTACCATGGTCATCTCTTTGCGCGGCACCGTGATCTCTCAAAAGTGCGGATACATTGCCTGCTTGCGGCCACAGCGCGAAAAATGACGGAGATAAAGAATAACCCCACCTGAAAAAGTGGGGTTATTCAGCACTGCTTCAGATAATCCCCATCGATTAGTGCCACATCCCCAACAAATCAGACAATTTTTTAAGATTTATCTTATTTTAATATTGTAAAAATCATAATTTATCATATTGCTCGCATTTAACTGACTACTTTATAGTAGCTCCTGTACACGCAAAAAAAGTGTGCCAATGCCTGCTTTCTGCGGCATTTTTACAGGAGTCATGATGAGTAATTCTTATCAGAATTACATTCCGAAAGCGCGGGTCAAAATCAAACTGGAGCAGCGCGCCCTGGTCCGGGCATGACAAGGTCAACGTTAACAAAAACAACGTCGCCAGCATGCTGGCGGAGTTCTCCCCGTCACTCAACATCTGGGTTGCGGTAAATCCGAAGTGGGCAGGGCTTCATGTCCGCCCTTTTGCTGAGCGTCTGCGAGCCCGACCGTATGCGCTTTGGTTCCCTGCACGGGAAACAGCGAGTGGCGGTAGCGTGTCCGGGAACCGGCCAGCAGAGAGTCATGGAAAATCCAGCCATCCGGCTGCGACGCCTGACCGTACACAAGGAGTGAACGCATGAGCCCCCATCCTCCGGTAAGATTCAGCCATAACCACCACCTGCTGGCCGTCAAAGGCTGTTCGTCTTACGTTGACGTGCTGGCGTTTGAAGGCGATGAAGCCCTGAGCACGCCGTTCAGCTACCGTATTGAATTCACCAGCGGTGACCATGCCATCAGCAAAGAAATGATGCTGATGAAAGCCGGTTCCCTGACGCTGCAGGCTCCGGTGGACCAGGGCTATGGGATTAAAAGGCAACAGCCGCTGCGGGTGATTCAGGGGGTGGTGAGTGGCTTTGAGCGCCTCGGCACCACAAAGGAAGAAACCCATTACGCCCTGACTCTGCAGCCACGCCTGGCGCTGCTTGACCGTTCGCACCAGAACGCCATTTATCAGGACATGTCGGCCCCACAAATCGTGGAAAAAATCCTGCGCGAGCGTCACAACATGCGTGGTCAGGATTTTCTGTTCTCGCTTTCAAAAACGTACCCGCGCCGTGAGCAGGTGATGCAGTACGGTGAGGACGACCTGCACTTTATTACCCGCCTGCTGGGTGAGGTCGGCATCTGGTTTCGTTTTACCCCTGATACGCGCCTGAACATCGACGTGGTGGAATTTCACGACAGCCGCCAGGGGTATGAGCAAGGGCTGAGCCTGCCATCGGTGCCGCCATCAGGCCAGCATTCGGAAGGCGTGGACGCGGTGTGGGGGATGGAGAGCCATCACCATGTGGTGCAAAAGCAGGTTACTACCCGCGATTATAACTATCGCCAGGCCACGGACAACATGAACAGCCGGGCCGACGTGACGCGCGGAGATACCACCACCTACGGTGACGCTTATCACTATGCTGATAACTATCTGACAGCGGGCAATACCTGGGACCGCAATTCAGCCCCGGAGTCCGGGGCGTTTTATGCCCGCATTCGTCATGAGCGCTATCTGAATGGCCAGACGCAGACCCGTGCCATCACCAGCTGCCCGACA
>NZ_JRZZ01000022.1:12493-36501 GCF_002865965.1 Erwinia sp. B116 | reverse complement strand
GAAGTGGCGGAGGTGTTCAGCAGGGGGATAGTGATCACGGCGATGACCAGCTTTGCCCGCCGTGACCGGGACTTTGAAGTGCACTTCAGGGGTATCCCGGACAGCACGGATGTGGGTTTCCGCCCGGAGCCTGGCTCACGCCCGGTGATGGCGGGCACCTTACCGGCCCGCGTCACCAGCACCACCGAAAACGACCGCTACGGCCATATCGACCGGGACGGTCGCTACCGCGTCAACATGCTGTTTGACCGTGATAACTGGGAGACCGGATTCGAGAGCCTGTGGGTTCGCCAGTCACGCCCATATGCTGGGGACACTTACGGCCTGCACCTGCCGCTGCTGCCGGGCACCGAAGTGGCGATTGGTTTTGAGGACGGTAACCCGGACAGACCGTACATTTCCGGCGTGCTGCACGACTCGGCGCACGGTGACCATGTCACCATTCGCAACTACAAACGTAACGTCCTACGCACGCCGGCGAACAACAAAATCCGCCTCGATGACAGCCGTGACCAGGAGCATATCAAGGTCTCCACCGAGTACGGCGGCAAGAGTCAGCTGAATCTCGGCCACCTGGTGGACGCTGAAAAGCAGAAGCGCGGTGAGGGCTTTGAACTCAGAACCGACAGCCGGGGGGCAATACGGGCACAGAAAGGGCTGTTTATCAGCGCGGACGGGCAGGCGAAGGCGCAGGGGCAGGTGCTGGAGATGCAGCCAGCGGTCAGCCGTCTGAAAGCTGCCAGAGAAGAAATGCAGGCGATTTCCGGTGATGCGGAGGCTGCACAGGCGAGTGCGGCGGAGTTACAGGCACAAATAACGCTGATGGAGCAAAAATTGAATGAACTGAAGGCCTCTGTTTTGCACCTGACAGCGCCTGATGGCGTGGCGGTGACAAGCGGGGAGCACCTTCAACTGTCAGCCAGTCAGAACCTGATTGCCACGGCGGGTAAAAATGCTGACGTCAGCGTGGTGAAAAATCTGTTCATCGGGGTGGGTAATGCCCTGAGCGTATTTGTTCGTAAGCTGGGGATCAAGCTCATCGCGAATCAGGGGCCGGTGCAGGTACAGGCACAAAACGATCTGATGGAATTACTGGCCCGAAAGGGGATCAGCATTGTCAGCACAGAAGATGAGATCCGAATAACGGCAGCAAAGAGTATCACGTTAAATGCCGGAGGCAGTTATATCACATTAGACGGTGGCAGAATTGAGCTGGCGACGACCGGCGACCTTAACACCCGTGCGGGTCGTTATGGACGTAAGGAGGGTGCCAGTGATGTAAAAAACCTTGCCACGCCACCTGGCAAGGTGAGTGACTTGTTTAGTGAACAGTTCCGCATCACTGAGGCAGATAAGGTCACACCGCGTGCTGGCGTTCCCTATACCATCAGCAGTGTGTCCGGGCAGGTATGGGAGGGAATAACAGACAAAGACGGCATGACGGAGCGGGTAGTTACCCGTACAGCTGAAAAACTTTCACTGAAGTTTTAAGGAGCAAGGAGCCACACAATGGAGAACGCACAGAACGCAGGAACCACTAATAATACGCCGGACAGCCTTGTTCAGGTGGTTGCCACCGCGGAGAATACGACCTGGGTTACGCCGGCGGATAACGCGGAATTTAAGATTAATACAGATGCCTCGCTACCCGATATTTTTTTTGAGTTTGCTACTGAAGCTTCCGGGCCATATGAATGGTCGTGGTCAATCACCTGGGATGCTAAAGTTGGGGTTTACGAAAACCAGCGAAAAACCACAATAAAGCGAAACTTTACTGAGTCCGGCACTTTTTCCTCAGAAGATAAAACTTGGAAAGCCAATTTTGGGGAAGGCCGTATTCTGGGCGGCAATCTTTCAGTATCAGTTAAAATCGGAGAGTTGACGATAACCCGTAATATCAAAATCAGTGGTCAAAATCCCGCTGAATCAGATGTTGCTACTTATATAAGTACGCTGAAGGGGGCCGAAAATCTGCTCAAGCTGGCTAAGCACGAAACTCATGTTAAGCACTTTATCAACAGTGATGGGCAACCTATCTTATCATTTGATAATGGCTATGGCATGACACAGGTAACCAATCCACCTCCTGATTACAATACCGTCTGGAATTGGAAAGCCAATGTCGAGGCCGGGAGAGATCTTTTCCAGCAAAAGGTAGATGATGCCCGAAAGCATCTCAGTCAATACGGTAATTTCACAGAGGACATGGTTCAGCGCGAAGCCATTGCCTTATGGAATGGTGGATTTTATTATCGATGGGATACACAAGCAAATAGTTGGGTTCGGCAATATAACCACCTGTGTGATAGCACAACGGGTAATATTGGCTGGAACATGAACCGCACTCAAAATGCCGGCCAGACGGAGGAGCAGTTGCATATGCGTGATGCAGCGACTTACCGCACCGGCCGTGCGAACCAGGGCGAGCATGCCTGGACATATTCAGGCCTGTGCTATGCGGATACTGTCTATGAGCGGTATTAAAATGAAAGTTATCTGGTTATTGCTCCTTTCTTTGTCGTTTCCCCTTGCGGCATCACAGATCCAGGAGCTCAGTAACACAGGGAAACCTATTTCCATCGAGGGCGTAATGGTTACGCCCGAAAATGATCTGTGGTCTATCTACAGTGATAAAAAACTGCATACTGTTCAGAACAGGCAGTATTTTCTCTTGGTGAAGGGGTTCCCGTCTCGACCTAATCATCCCTCGGGACAGTGTGGAGCTGGTCAGGAAATGTATGCCGATATCTACCAGGTTGTTGATAAAAAATCTGTCAAAGTACAGCGCGTGATGGTCGTCAGCTGCTGGCGTTCTATAGAACAGTTCAGCCGGGGTGAAACGGGGGATTTTTCCTCTATAACCTGGAATGAAAAAGGAGTGGTCTTTGACTGGATAGTGCCGCCGAACTTTACACACCTGAAGGGACAGCTCAATCTTGATGCCGATGTCCCGGAACTGGTATTCACGGACTGATTATGCCGGTAAATCTTAAAATCATTCCCCCCGCAGCCTGGCGCCCGACTCCCATCCGTTTCGGCTGCTGGTTTTCAGCTCTGGGTGCGCTGGTTGTTGTGACTGCAATAGCGGGTCTGGCATTTGATCGGCAGGAAGAGAGTACAAAACTTTGGATACTCTTTCCTGTGGACATCATGCTGGTCTGGTTACTGGTGTTTGTTCTGAGAGTGCTGCTTTGGCTGTTTCAACACATTCTTGCTAATGGTTGGGACAGAAGGCGTGAAGAAACATTATTGTGGGAAACCAGACGAGGCCGCCGGGCGCTCCAGATCCTGCATATAAGCGTGGATATTCCGTTACCAGAGGAACCGGGACAAACTCCGGTGACATTGTTAATTGAAGGGCCCTCAATACTCAAAAGCCAGACCGGTCGCGGTCGGGAAAACTATTGTTTACATACATTTTTCCCACCCCCTCCGATGGGGCAAGAGAGTGATGATTCACTGGAGCCCGAACAACAGGATTTGATGGTGTTTCAGGCCCGGCTTCAGAAGCTGCTGGCTGATGTTGCAATCACACTTGCACCGTTTTCCCCTAAACAAACGCTTGCGGTGCTGTTTGAGGCTGACACCTCTATTTTGCCACGTCGTTTCATTCCGGTTTGGCACGACAGCCTGAAAGAGGCCAGCATTACACAACCGATTGAATATGTTGATGGTCACGGTGCGCAGTTTATTGATGAGTGGCTTGATAACCGCATTAACGACAAATCACTACTGCTCATCATTGCTGCTCAGGTCGCGCCTGAAATGCGTAAGGGAAGTGCGGAGGCAATGGTGGCGTTGCTGCTGGGCAATAGACTTACGCAGAACACGGTACCTCCGCTGGCGTGGTTACACCGCCCGGAACGGACCGATCCACAATTGCTTGACGAAGGCATAGCGCAAGCAGCTGACTGGGTACCCCTGGAGGAAGGCCAGGTTAAACACCTCTGGCTCAGTGGTCTGACGGTAGAAGAGGCTTCCACCGTTATCCCGGCGATGGCGCTACCACCTCTTTCCGGCGTACCCTCACCGGCAGGCCGTCATAACACCGACCTTATCATAGGACATGCCGGTTGTGTGTCCCCGTGGCTGGCCGCAGCCGTGGCGACACTTACTGCGCAGCAGACCGGCTCCGCACAACTGGCTATCAGCGCCGATCGTGACACCGGGGTACTCTGGATACAAGCCATTACCCCCGCGTGAGTCACCCTGGCACCGTAGCTGCGCGAGCACAACCAGGCTGAAGGCCACGGCTAAGTGCTCATTGCCGGGGGAGAACTTAAAACGGAGCCGGGCACGGGAAGAAATGGAGCTGCATGCACTGGCTGAATGGGGCAGCAGACAGCGGAAACAGCGTTATGCGCAGACAGAAGTGCAGAAACGCATGAAAGTAAAAAAAGTAGGGACAACGTGATGGCAGTTGGACATTTTTTGTTTCAGGACGATAAGACAAGCTGCGGTGGGGTGATCACAGAAGGAATGCCCGATCACATGCATTTCGGGAGACTGCAGGCCTGCGAGGAGCACAGCGTAACCTGTGGTAAGCATCCCGGTCTTTTTAAAATCATGGGGGGCTTACCTGACGATTTTATTCATGGCCGCCATATTGCCGGTACGCTGCACAGCAGAAGCACCTGCCCGTGCCGGGCTGAGTTTATTCCATCGATATACGCCGACACATATGAACTCACTCCCCAATAGAGCAAAGGCGGCTATAACTCATGGATAATCCTGTCAATGTCGGGCCATCGGTATTCGCAGCGAGGCCGTACTTCTGATCGTGCCGTGGCAATGCGTGCCAACCAATACCCCAGAGGGGAGGGGATAACAAGTGTGCGTCTGGCGCAAGACGTTCTCCCGCCTCTGGCCGTCCTTCACCGCCCTGAAACCGGTGAAGGTGAGATGGATGTACTGCACTATGCCATGCTCTACTGGGTTCCAGTTAATGCTGAAAAGCCAAATCACGCGATCCAGAGCCGGGCGCAGCGAAACCGATAAACGTGACTGCGGCCGGAACTGAACGCGTTACTTTCCGGCCTGGTTGCTCTCAATCCTGCTCGCGCTGCGGTGCGGATAGCACATCTCAGTGCGGCGAATCACACCGTCTGCGGCTCCGGTCGCTTCGACAGCGGCAGCCAGCAGAACAGGATCAGCAGCGCGGTGGCAAACATCAGCATCCCCAGGCTGAACTGGCCGGTCTGCGGCAGCAGCGCGGAGAGCCAGGCGGTCAGTCCCGATCCCAGATTCTGCAGGCCGCCGACCAGCGCCCCGGCGGTGCCCGCCATATAGGGCCACGGCTCCATCGCCCCGGAGGTGCCCAGCGGGAACAGCATGCCGGCGCCGAAGAAGAACAGCGACGCCGGGACGATCAGCGTCCACAGGTTCATCACTCCCAGCCAGCCGGGGATCCACATCAGCGCTCCGGCCAGCAGGCAGCTGTTGACCGCGTACCACATCACCGTGTTAAACGACTTACGGGTGCGCCCGGCAAACCACGCCCCGAAGAACGCGCCCGGCAGCGGCAGAATAAACAGCAGGCTGACCGCCAGGCTGCTCATCCCCAGCACCCCGCCCATCAGCACGCCGCTGCTGGCCTCATAGACGGTGATGCCGGCGGTGGCACCGATCAGGATCAGCAGATAACGCACAAAGTTGCCGTCCGCCAGCAGCGGCCGGTAGCGGGAGAGCAGCGGCAGCGACGCCTGGCCCGCCGGCCGGGTTTCCGGCAGAAAACGGGCCATCGCCGCGGTCACCGCCAGGCACAGCAGCAGCAGGAAGGCGAAGCAGGCCTGCCAGCCGAACAGATGGGTCAGCCCGGCACCAATCGTCGGCGCAATCAACGGGCTGAACAGGATGCCCATATTCAACAGGCTGTTGGCGTGGCGCAGCGCGCTGCCGGAGTAGAGATCGCGCGGCATGGTGCGCGCCATCACCCCGGCCACCCCGGTTCCCAGCCCCTGAATCGCCGCGCCCAGCACCAGGCCATCCAGGCCGCTGGCGAACAGCGCGATCAGCGATCCCGCAATAAAAATGCCCATACCGAACAGGATCACCGGCCGGCGGCCGATGCTGTCCGACAATGGCCCGTACAGCAGCTGCGAGGCACCGTAGGTAATCAGGTAAGCGGCCATCACCCGCTGCACCGCGCCGTCAGCGACGTGGAACGCCTGCGCAATCACCGGCATCGCCGGCACATAGATGGTTTGCGCCATCTGACCAACGGCCAGCAGCGCGATCAGCATCACCAGCAGATGCCCGTTCTCAATCTTTTTCATGGTTTCACATCAGTATAATAAGTGGCAAAAAATCCCCTGAGCAGAGGATGTGCCGGAAGCCTGCGGCCAGTTGGCGGAGAAAATATCAGGACTGGGTGACAAAGCGAGGGGGCAGCTCAAAACAGGTGATACCGCACTGTCACTAATTTAGCGCAGGGCTGTAAAACATTTTTTACGTCTGGTGAAATTCGTGCGCATACTTTGTTCATAAGAGCTTTACGCCCCACCCGCGGTGGAAAAAACGTTTACCGCTGGTGAAGATAGCCGGAAAGGCTAAATGCCCTAACCACGCTAAGGAGTTTTTTTATGGCCGTTTGGCTCAATGCTCAGGTACAACAGGTAACCAACTGGACGGACAGCCTGTTCAGCCTGACCGTTACCGCACCGATTGACCCCTTCACCGCCGGCCAGTACGCCAAGCTGGCGCTGATGATCGACGGTGAACGGGTGGTACGTGCCTACTCCTATGTTAACGCGCCGCACAACCCGAACCTGGAGTTCTACCTGGTGACCGTGCCGGAAGGCAAGCTCAGCCCGCGGCTGCACGCCCTGCAACCGGGCGACGAAGTGTTGATCACCAGCGATGCCCAGGGCTTTTTTGTGATTGATGAAGTGCCCGAATGCGACACACTGTGGATGCTGGCCACCGGTACGGCGCTCGGCCCCTATCTCTCCATTCTTGAGGAGGGTAAAGGGCTGGAGCGCTTTAAAAACATCGTGCTGGTGCACGCGGCCCGCCACGCGCAGGATTTAAGCTACCTGCCGCAGATGCAACAGCTGCAGCAGCGGTTTAACGGCCAGCTGCAGATCCAGACCATCGTCAGCCGCGAAGAGAGCAGCGGTTCACTGACCGGCCGCATCCCGGCGCTGATCGCCGACGGCCAGCTGGAGGCGGCGGTCGGGCTGACCATTGATGCCGAACACAGCCACGTAATGCTGTGTGGTAACCCGCAGATGGTGCGCGACACCCAGCAGGTGCTGAAAGAGACCCGCGAGATGCGCAAACACCTGAAACGTAAACCCGGGCACATCACCAGCGAGCATTACTGGTAATCAGGCCGCACGGCGGGGCAGGAACACCACGTACTGCGCCGTTTTACCAAAGCGGTTATCCCCCGCCGTGCCGCTAAAACCACCGAGTTCGACCAGCATACTGACCATAATCAAGGCCGGGATAAAATGGCCAACCACCCACTGCGCCTCGCCCGGCAGCATCGCCCAGTTCCCCGCCATCAGCATCCACGCCAGGATCAGCAGCAGCGCCCACTGGCCGCCCTTATTGCGATCGTGCAGACGTTTCACCAGCACCGCGCTGGTGGGCCACAGCAGTGCCACCACGCAGAAGGCCGCGGTCTGGTTGTCCAGCCAGCCATTGGAGGCAAGGGTAAACAGCAGGGTCAGCAGCAGCAGCCAGACGGTTTGCCAGATCCAGAAATCGCGCCGCCGCAGTCGGCCACGAAAAGAGAAACACCAGTGCTGTAAGGTCATTATTTTTTATTCCACACTCCGGGAGCCCTTTGACTTTTCAGGTCGATGTCCGTTTTAATCTTGAGCTGAGTTTACTGGTTAGGGCCGATAACATGAACAACGCGAGACGGGCAGGGATTGCCCTGCTGACCGCACTGACCTTTGCGACAGCGTATGCCGACACCGTTCCGCAGGATCGGGCAGCCCCTCTGCCGTCGGCACCCTATCTGCAGGCCGGCGCGCCGGTCTTTGATATGACTATCGGCCAGTTCCGCGAAAAGTATAATGCTGCCAACGTAACGTTACCGTTAGGTGAATATCGCGCCATTGACACGAATGATGATAAGAGCAATCTGACCCGCGCGGCCAGCAAGATTAATGAAAATCTTTATGCCTCCACCGCGCTGGAGCACGGCACCGGTAAAATCAAAACGTTGCAGATTACCTGGCTGCCGATCCCGGGGCCGGACCAGAAGGCAGCATATGATAAAGCGCTGGCCTATATGGCGGCGTTTGTGCGTTTCTTTGAACCGATGCTCAGCGCCGAACAGAGCCAGAAACGGGTAAGCACGCTGCTGAGCAAAGGAAAAGGCGTTCGCTACTACCAGCAGAGTGAAGGAGCGCTGCGCTACATTGTCGCCGATAACGGCGAAAAAGGGCTGACCTTCGCCGTCGAGCCGCTGAAACTGGCGCTGGCAACCCCTTGAATCGTTTCAGTCAAAGCATGACGAAAAGCAAAGCCTTTCGACTGTTTGATCTCTATACTGTCGGCAGACAACGCTGCCAGCCGGCAGCTTTCATACTCTCTAAGCGTGGAGGATACAATGCGACATCCATTAGTGATGGGTAACTGGAAATTAAACGGCAATAAAAACCTGGTCAACGAGCTGATCGCCGGCCTGCGTACCGAGCTGAGCGGCGTTGACGGTTGTGGCGTGGCGATTGCCCCGCCGACGATCTATCTGGATCAGGCGAAACATGCCATCTCCGGTAGCCATATCGCACTGGGCGCGCAGAACGTTGATGTGAACCTGTCAGGTGCCTTCACCGGTGAAGTCTCCGCTGACATGCTGAAAGACGTTGGCGCACAGTACATCATCATCGGCCACTCTGAGCGCCGCACCTACCACGCTGAGAGCGACGAGTTTATCGCGAAGAAATTCGCCGTGCTGAAAGCGGCGGGTCTGATCCCGGTGCTGTGCATCGGTGAAACCGAAGCGGAAAACGAAGCGGGTAAAACCGAAGAAGTCTGCGCACGTCAGATCGACGCGGTGCTGACCACCCAGGGTGCAGACGCCTTCAACGGCGTGGTGATCGCCTACGAACCTGTCTGGGCGATCGGTACCGGCAAGTCAGCAACCCCGGCCCAGGCCCAGGCGGTGCACAAGTTTATCCGTGACCACATCGCTAAGCAGGATGCAGCCGTGGCCGCTCAGGTGATCATTCAGTACGGCGGTTCTGTTAACGACAAGAACGCCGCCGAGCTGTTTGCTCAGCCGGATATCGACGGCGCGCTGGTTGGCGGCGCCTCGCTGAAGGCCGACGCCTTTGCCGCGATCGTCAAAGCAGCCGCCGCAGCGAAAAACGCCTAAGACTGCTCAGCCCTGCCCCTCCCGGGGCGGGGTGATTTAACCAAACCGCTCCACCAGCTGCTTCAGCCGCAGCGCACTCTCTGCATAGCCCACACGTGGCAGCGTCGTCACGCTGAGCACCAGCCCACTGCGCGGTGCCGGATTTTCCTGATACCACATCGACAGCGGCGACGGTGCCATGCCACAGCTCAGCGCTTCACGGGCAATCAGCGTATCACGGGTGCCCACTGGCAGATCGACCACCACGCTCAGCGCGGCCTGTGACAGCTGTGAAAAATGCGGTGCCAGCGCCTCCAGCATCAGCGCCAGCCGTTCGGCATACAGCCGTTTCATCCGCCGCAGGTGGCGCATAAAATGCCCCTCATGCAGAAATTCCGCCACGGCGCGATGCAGCACCGCTGACGACGCCGGCATCAACAGCGCGGCCACCTCGCCAAAGGTCGCCGCCAGCGCTTCCGGCACCACCAGATAACCCAGCCGCAGCGTCGGGCTGAGGTTCTTGCTGAAGGTGCCGACGTGCAGCACCCGTTCACTATCCAGCGCCGCCAGCGCGGGGGCGGCACGCCCCTGCAGCTGCAGTTCGCCCAGATAATCGTCCTCGATAATCCAGCCCTGCTGCCGGTGCGCCCAGTCCAGCAGCGCGCGGCGGCGGGAGGATGACAGCGTCATGCCCAGCGGCGCGTGCTGGCCTGGCGTCACCAGCGCCACACGAGCCTCGGGTGCCAGCCGCTCCCCTTCCCCGACGCAAATCCCCTGCTCATCGACCGGTACGGGCACCCCCTGCACGCCAGCCAGCGCCAGCGCCCGCCGTGCCAGCAGATAACCCGGATTCTCCAGCCACACCTGCTGCCCGGCCAGCCGCAGCCCCAGCACGATCAGCCCCAGCGCGCCGGCGTAGCCGTTGGTGATAACGATCTGCGCGGGCTGGCAGTGCATGCCGCGGGCGATCGCCAGATAGCTCGCCAGCTGCTGGCGCAGCGCCGGGCTGCCGCGCGGATCGGCGTAGCCCATCGGCTGGCTGGCCATCTGGCGGGCATGGCGGCTGATGATGCGTGACCAGACTTTGGCCGGAAAGGCGTCGCTGGCGGGTGCCCCCATCTGGAAGGTCAGCGGCGGTACGTCGAAGGCATGGACCATCTCCGCCAGCGGGGCGATCGCCTCGGCTGCCGGGGCCACCCGCGCAGGCAGCGACGGCACGCCGCTAACCCAGGTGCCAGCGGCCCCTCTGCTTACCAGCAGCTGGCCGTCCACCAGCCGGTCGTAGGCGGCACGCACCGTGCCACGCGCCACGCCGAGCTGCACCGCCAGGTCGCGGCAGGAGGGCAGCCGTGCGCCAGCCGCCAGTCGGCCGTCGGCAATCGCCTGCTGCATTTCGTTATGGATCTGTTCGGCCAGCGTCAGCCTGCCGCCACGCCGCAGCGTAATCCCCAGCGGCACGGCGTTCGATGGACCACTGTGGTTGTTATTTCCTGGCACTGTTATGGCTCCCCGTACCCGGTGAAAATAGCGCCCATGTCGGAAACGCTTTCCGACAGCCATCCCCTTTTACCGGAGCGAATTATGAGTGAACGCATTGATTTTTATACCTCGTCACCTGCAGGGATGAAAGCGCTGACCGGCGTACACGACTACGTCAGCAGATGCGACCTGGATCCGAGCCTGGTGGAACTGGTTTATCTGCGCGTGTCTCAGATCAACGGCTGCGCGTACTGTATTGATATGCATACCAAAGCGTTACACAAAGGCGGCATGCCGTGGGACAAAATTGTGCTGACCCAGGTGTGGGCCGAAGCGGGCAACTGGTTCTCCACCGCCGAGCGGGCCGCGCTGGCCTGGGCGGAGTCGCTGACGCTGATTGCACAAACCAACGCGCCGGACGTCATCTTTACGCAAATGCAGGCCGAATTCAGTAACAAAGCGATCACAGACCTGACCGTCGCGATTGGTTTGATGAATGCCTATAACCGCCTGGCGATCAGCCACCGCAAGCTGCCGGACAGTGCGCCGCGCGATTAAATTTCGACCACTCAACGACTTACCCATTTTTTACTGTGCCTTTGCCCTAACCCCTGCGGGTCATAACTGTGACCCGTATCAATGTTACTAATTTTCACCCCGCCATCATTCTCATTTTTCATCCTTAAACACTTTTTTAAATACCCTATAACAATGGTATATTTCTAACACCTTTGAACATTGATTAAACAAACAGCACAGCTGTGCGTAGATCTGTGAGCAACCCTGAAAGAACGAAGCAGTGCAACTGGTTCCCCAGAAACCGGATCTGTTTCAACCGCTTAATATGTTGAATTTATTCAGCATTTGGAGATGTCGATTCATGCGCAAGAAGGAAGTACTGGGGGCCGAACGTCAGAACGGTCCTGGCTTTTCCAAAAAAGCCTCAGCGGTCGATGAGAAAAGCGTCGACGTGTTACTGATCGGCGGTGGCGCGATGAGCGCGACCCTCGGAGCCTACCTGCAGGAGCTGGAGCCCAACTGGCGCATCAGCATGGTAGAGCGCCTGGATCGGGTGGCTGAAGAGAGTTCGAACGGCTGGAACAACGCCGGCACCGGGCACTCTGCGCTGATGGAACTGAACTACACGCCGGAGAAGACCGACGGCGCAATCGACATCACCAAAGCGGTAGAAATCAACGAAGCGTTCCAGATTTCACGTCAGTTCTGGGCGCACCAGGTGCAGCGCGGCGTGCTGCGTAATCCGCGCAGCTTTATCACCAGCGTGCCGCACGTCAGCTTTGTCTGGGGTGAGGAGAACGTGGCGTTTCTGAAAAAACGCTACGCCGCCCTGCAAAACAACAGCCTGTTCCGTGGGATGGACTACTCGGAAGATGCCGCAGAGATCCGCGAATGGATCCCGGTGGTGATGGAAGGCCGCGACCAGGGTCAGCGCGTTGCCGCCACCCGCATTCCGATCGGTACCGACGTTAACTTCGGTGAAATCACCCGCCAGCTGATCGCCTCGCTGCAGAAGAGCCCGAACTTTGAGCTGCAGAGCCGCCACGAAGTGCGGGCGATTAAACGCAACGCCGACGGCAGCTGGAACGTCACGCTGGCCGACCTGAACAACGGCAACCGTGAGTCGGTGACCCGCGCGAACAAGGTGTTTATCGGTGCGGGCGGCGCGGCGCTGACCCTGCTACAGCACTCCGGCATTCCGGAAGCGAAAAAATTTGCCGGTTTCCCGGTGGGCGGCGAGTTCCTCGTCACCGACAACCCGGAGGTGGTGAAGCGCCACCAGGCCAAGGTGTACGGTAAAGCCTCGGTTGGCGCGCCGCCGATGTCGGTGCCGCACCTCGACACCCGCACGCTGGACGGCAAACAGGTGCTGCTGTTCGGGCCGTTCGCCACCTTCTCTACCAAGTTCCTGAAGCAGGGGTCGCTGTGGGACATGTTTGGCTCGGTAACCCCGTCTAACGTGCTGCCAATGATACGCGTGGGGCTGGACAACTTTGACCTGGTGAAATACCTGGTCGGCCAGGTAATGCTCAGCGAAGACGACCGCCACAAGGCGCTATGCGAATACTTCCCGGAAGCGAAGAAAGAGGACTGGCGCCTGGTAAAAGCCGGGCAGCGCGTGCAGATCATTCAGCAGGACCCGCACAAGGGCGGCGTGCTGAAGCTGGGCACCGAAGTGGTGACCTCAGAAGACGGCAGCATGTCAGCCCTGCTGGGTGCGTCACCAGGGGCCTCCACCGCAGCACCGATTATGCTGGAGCTGATGGGTCGGGTATTTAAAGAAGAGATGGCCAGCCCGGCCTGGCAGAGCGCGCTGAAAACCATTATCCCGTCCTGGGGCCAGAAGCTGAACGGCAACGTGGCGGCAACGGAGAAAGTGCTGGCCGATACCAGCCAGATCCTGCAGCTGGACTACGCGCCGCTGAGCGCGGCGAACGACGAGAACTCAGCAGCGGCGGCGGTTGTAGGTAAATAATCTCCGGGCGCAGCGCAAAGACACAAAATGCGTCGTCTGTTGTAACACTGTGCTCGGCTCAGGGAGCCTGTACACTCCGCAAAGACGCAAAAAGCGTCATCCCTGACAGCTCAGCGCGGGCCATCCGTGGCCCGCGATGCTTTGCTCCGTGTACAGGCTCCCATCGCTTCATATTGCTGAGTTGCCTGAAGGAAGAGCAGCCTGTCCGCGTTCCGGATATACCCGATACGCCGGGCACGCGAACCGGCAGCGACCCGCACGTAAAGCGATTACAGCCGTCAGGCCAGCCTTAGCGCATCCACCAGCATCCACAGAGTGGTCGCCAGCAGCGAGAACGCCATCAGGCCGTTAAACAGCTGCAGCTTCCACGCCACCTGCAGGTGCCTGCCCAGCCGATCGCCCAGCGCGGCCCAGATCAGAATGCAGGGCAGGTTGAGCAGCATAAAGCTGAGCATCACCGTCAGAATGGTGCTGTTGACGGTGTACATCAGCGCGACGTTGGTCGCCATCAGCCACGCCTTAGGATTCACCGCCTGAAACAGCGCCCCGCCGATCGCCGTCATCGGCCGCGCCTTCTCGCGCAGTTCCGGCGCGCCGGAGCGGAAGATTTTCCACGTCAGCCACAGCAGATAGCCGCAGCCCAGCAGGGTCAGCGGCAGGCGAATCGCCCCCATCCAGCTCAGCAGCACTTCTAACAGCAGGCCGGCAAATACCGTCTGCAGCGCGCAGCCGATCAGAATACCACTGACCATCGGCAGCGTGCGCTTCAGCCCGAAATTCACCCCGGAGGTGGCGAGCAGCAAATTGTTGGGGCCTGGCGTGATCGACATCACGGTGACATAGCTGAAAAAAGAGGGGTCAAGCATGGGTGCGCTCCTGCGGTCTGAGAATGGACTTAGTGTAATCAGCGCCGACAGATGGTAACAGATGCAGAAAATGAGTATTGTTATGGGTACAAACAGGCCTGTCAGAACATTGTACCCATCATTCGTGGAGAGCACTGTGTCCATCAACGATCCCCAGACCACCCGCTACCACCAGCTGGCAGAAACGCTGGCCGCCGCGATTCACCAGGGCACCTTTACGCCCGGCAGCCGCCTGCCCGCCATTCGTCGCTGCGCCGCCAGCCATCAGGTCAGCGTCAACACCGTGCTGACCGCCTACGGCATGCTGGAAGATCGCGGGCTGATCGAAGCCCGCCCGCAGTCCGGCTACTACGTGCGCGACGCGCTGCCCTCGCTGACCCGCCAGGCGCAGCCGCGCAGCCACGTGCGCTCGCCGAGCAGTGAAAAGCTGGATCTGATCGACACGGTGTTTGCCGCGCAAAACCATGCGGAGTTCACCAATATCTCGCTGGCCTGTCCGCAGAACAGTGACTTCTTCCCGACGGCAAAGCTCAGCGGCATCATGCGCACCCTGCTGAAGCATGAGCCGGACCTGATCGCCCGCTACGCCCTGCCCCCCGGCAGCCTGCGGCTGCGGCGGGAGATCGCCCGCCGCTCGCTGGACCTCGGCATCCACGTCAGCAGCGAGGAGGTCACCCTGACCCATGGCTGCATGGAGGCGCTGCAGCTGGCGCTGCGGGCGGTCACCCGCCCCGGCGACTGCGTCGGGGTCGAGACGCCGACCTATTTCTATCTGTTCCCGCTGCTGGCCAGCCTTGGCCTGAAGGTGCTGGAGATCCCGACCGACCCGCAGTACGGGCTGTCGCTGGACGCGCTGGAGCTGGTCCTGCAGGAGCAGCGCATTCAGGCGCTGATTGCCATGCCCAACGTGCAGAACCCGCTGGGCAGCAGCATGACGCTGGAAGCGAAGAAACGGCTGGCGCGACTGGTCAATCACTATCAGGTGCCGCTGCTGGAAGATGGCCTGTACGCCGAGCTGCAGTTCTGCTGGCCGCTGTCGCCGGCGGTAAAGGCGTTTGACGAGCATGGCTGGGTGCTGTACTGCGCCAGCTTTACCAAAACCGTGGCGCCGGATTATCGCGTCGGCTGGATCGCCGCCGGCCGCTTCAGCGACGCGCTGGCGCGGCTGAAGGCGGTGTCGTCGATGTCGGAATCGCGGCTGCTGTCAGAAACCCTCGGCCACTTCCTGGAGTCCGGCGGCTATGACCACCACCTGCGCTCGCTGCGCCGCCGCTACGCCGCGCAGCTGGAGGAGGCACGCGGCATTATCGCCCGCCACTTCCCGCAGGGCACCCGCGCTACCCGGCCGAGCGGCGGCTTCGTGTTCTGGGTGGAGCTGCCCGGCGGGGTGGACTGCGTGGCGCTGTTCCACCGCCTGCTGCAGGAAAAAATTTGCCTGACCCCTGGTGCGCTGTATACCCTCGGTGAGCGCTGCAATAACGCGCTGCGGCTCTCCTGCTGCTACCCGTTTGACCAGCGTTACACCTGGGCGCTGCAGCGCACCGGTGCGCTGGCGTGCGAAATGAGCGGCATCGCCGCCGGCGTAGGCTGACGCCTTTCTCTGAGATCAAGGAGCTGTACCGATGAATTCTGCCTGGCTGCGCGCCACCCCCACCCACGGTGACAACGCCATTCCACTGTTCTGCATTCCCCACGCCGGCGGTAACGCCTCGCTCTATCATCCGTGGCGGGCGCTGCTGCCCGCCGGCATTCGCCTGGTGCAGGTCTGCCTGCCCGGCAGGCTGGAGCGCTTTCGCCACCCGATGCCGGACAGCTTCGACGCGCTGACGCAGCAGCTGGCCGACGCCATGCTGCCGGCGATCGGCGCGCGCTGGGCGATTTTTGGCCACAGCATGGGGGCTACGCTGGCGCATGAGGTGGTACTGGAGCTGTGCCGGCGCGGTGCCAGCGAACCGCAGCTGCTGGCCGTTTCCGGCCGCGGAGCAGCGCAGTTTCACCGGCCGGGGCAGGTGCATCTGCAGGACGATGACGCGCTGTGCGCCGAGCTGATCAGGCTGGACAGCAATAACGCCCAGGTGCTGGCGCAGGCCGGGCTGCGCGAGGTGATCCTGCCCGCCATCCGCGCCGACTACCGGCTGATCGAAACCTACCCGGCACGGCCACAGGGCGTGCTGCACTGCCCGCTGGCCACCTTCAACGGCGACAGCGACCCGGAAGTGGACGACGCGTCGATCGCCGGCTGGCGGCAGTGGAGCCACGGCCCGTTCCACCGCTACGCCTGGCCGGGCGGGCACTTCTATCTGCATCAGCAGCGGGCGGCGATCGTTGAGGCGATCGGTAGCCTGCTACTGCACGATTAAGGCGTGCCGTTGCGGCCCCACAGCGGGCACTTCTGCCAGCATCAGCACCGCGCGGCGATCGCAGAGCCCCCTGGCAGCCCGCGACTCATCGCCTGACGGAACCGGCTCTAAGGTGTGCCGTTGCGGCCCCACAGGGTGTAACCGGGGCGAGCCGTCAGCCGCTCATAATAGGCGCGCACCGCCGGTAGCTCCGCGTGCTCCATCGGCGTTTCGTACCAGCGGTTTACCGACAGGCCGATCGGGATATCGGCCAGTGAGAAGGCGTCGCCGGCGACAAACGCGTTGGTTTTCTCCAGCTGCTGGTTAAGGATACCCATGGTCCAGGTCCAGCCCTTACAGGCGGCCGCCAGCAGCTGCGCATCCTGATGCGCGGGAGAGTTGCGCACCAGCGACATAAAGGCGTAGCGCCAGGCGGTGTTCAGCTCGGTGGCCTGCCAGTCGATCCACTGGTCAACGCGCGCCCGCGCCTGCGGGCTGGCCGGGTAGAGCCATTCGCCGCCGCAGGCATTGGCCAGATAACGGATAATGGTGTTCGACTCCCACAGGGTGAAATCGCCGTCCTGCACCACCGGGATCTGCGCGTTCGGGTTCAGCGCCAGGAATGCGGGCTCCTTCGGCGAGCGGAAGCCATCGCCCCACTCTTCCCGTTCAAAACCGATCTGCAGCTCTTCACACAGCCACAGCACTTTTCGTACATTGATCGATGACGCTCTTCCCAGTATTTTCAGCATTAAATCATCACCTTTCATCAGATATGCATTATTAATAGTCATTATCTCCGGCACTGACAACCGTTGTTTACTTCGCCTGTACAGTCGGGCGTGGCACACTGAAGCAAACTCCTCACTCACAGGACCCGTTATGACGCAGTTACGCCCTTTTAAACAGGTTGACGTCTTTACCTCCACCCCCTGCAATGGCAATCCGCTGGCGGTGGTTATTGATGCCGTCGGCCTGAGCGATGCGCAAATGCAGGCGTTCGCCCGCTGGACTAACCTGTCGGAAACCACCTTTGTGCTGCCCGCCAGCGATGCGGCCGCCGACTACCGGGTGCGCATTTTTACTCCGGATATGGAGCTGCCGTTTGCCGGACACCCGACGCTGGGAACCGCCCACGCCCTGCTGGAGAACGGCGTTACGCCGCATACCCCCGGCCAGATCGTGCAGCAGTGTGAGATTGGCCTGGTGACGGTAAAAATTGCCGACGACGGTGCGCTGGCCTTTGCCGCCCCGGACGCGATTCTGACGCCGTTCAGCGACGCACCGATCGGCAGCGCGCTGAACAGCGACGCGCTGGAAGAGCAGCTGCCGGTAATGGTGGCGGATATGGGCATCCGCTGGCTGCTGGTGCCGATGGCGTCCAGTGATGCGGTGCTGTCGATTAAACCGGATGCGGTGGAGTTTGCCCGGCTGGTGAAAAAAGCGCGGGTGAATGGCGTGATGCCCTTTGCACCGCTGAAAGGCGAGAGCAACTGCTGGGAGGTGCGGGCGCTGCTGATTGAGCAGGGCTCGCTGACGGAAGACCCGGTCACCGGCAGCGCCAACGCCTGCCTGGCGCGCTACTTCCAGGCACGCGGCGTGGAGCTGGATTACCAGGTCCATCAGGGAACGGCGATGCAGCGAGCCGGGCGTCTGAACGTCAGCTACCGCGCTGATGGCATCTGGATCGGCGGCCAGACGGTCACGCTGATCGACGGCAGCGCGCGCCTCTGACACCGCTGCCCGGCGTTTTTGCCCGTCCCCGGATGGGCAGTATTCTGCTGTGCCCCGCTGCCCGGCGGCACTTACAGGAACATGCCGCCGGAAGCCTCGATGCGCTGACCGTTGACCCAGCGGCACTGCTCGCTGAACAGCGCGACCACCGCATGGCCGATATCATCCGGCTGCCCGGCCCGCCCCAGCGCGGTCTGGGCGGCGACAAAGGCGTTCAGCGCCGCATCATCACGCACCCGGCCCCCGCCGAAATCGGTCTCGATCGCCCCCGGTGCCAGCACGTTAACGGTAATGCCGCGCGCGCCCAGCTCCTTCGCCTGATAGCGGGTCAGCACCTCAATCGCCCCTTTTACCGCCGCATAGGCCCCCGCTCCCGGCAGGGTAAAACGCGCCAGCCCGCTGGAAACGTTAACGATGCGTCCGCCGTCCGCCAGCAGCGGCAGCAGCTTCTGGGTCAGGAAGAACGGCCCCTTAAAATGCACCGCCACCAGCTGGTCAAACTGCGCTTCACTGGTTTCCATAAACGGCTGATGCAGGCCGGTGCCGGCGTTGTTTAATAAATAGTCGAAACTGTCGCGTTGCCAAATCAGCGCCAGCTGTTCTTTCACCGCCGCCGCAAAATCATCAAAGCGGCTGCTGTCGGCAACATCCAGCTGCAGCGCCAGCCCGCGCGCTCCCAGCGCCTCAATCTGCCGTACCGCCGCCTGCGCCTGCTGCTGCTGGCTGTGATAGGTCAGGATGACGTCGATGCCTTTTTCAGCCAGTTTTAACGCTGCATTCAGGCCTAAACCGCGGCTGCCGCCGGTAATCAGGGCAATTTTTTCAGACATTTTCTCTCTCCGGGCGTGGGTTGTGGACAAAAAGAAGGTTATTACGCGTCAGACGATCTATAAATAAGGGTAAATACGATTCACTGTTTCATTTGCAACAACAAAAGGCGCAGGCGATGGATAAAATTCAGGCCATGCGGCTGTTCGTGCGGGTGGCTGAAATGCAGAGTTTCACCCGCGCCGCCGAGAGCTGCGGCCTGCCGAAAGGCAGCCTCTCGCGGCAGATCCAGGCGCTGGAGAACCATCTCGGCTCGCGCCTGCTGCACCGCACCACCCGCCGCGTGCAGCTGACCCAGGATGGCATGGTTTACTTTGAGCGCTGCCGCGACGTGCTGGCCACGCTGGAGGAGATGGACTCGCTGTTTCAGCACGACCCGGCCACGCTCAGCGGCCGGATTCGGGTAGATATGCCGGTCAGCCTCGCCAGCCAGTACCTGATGCCGCTGCTGCCGGACTTTATGCGCAACTATCCCGGCATTGAACTGGATCTGAGCAGCAGCGACCGGCGGGTGGACGTGGTGCGCGAAGGGTTTGACTGCGTGGTGCGTGTCGGCATGCTGGAGGACTCCGGGCTGATCGCCCGCCCGCTGGGTACGCTGACCCAGATTAACTGCGCCAGCCCGGACTATCTGGCGCGTTTTGGCACGCCGACCACGCTGGAGTCGCTGTCGCTGCACGCGATGGTGCACTACAGCCAGCAGCCCGGCCTGCAGCCGGAAGGTTTTGAGTACTACGACGGCAAGTTTACCCAGCTGATTAAAACCGGCGGGGTGATCACCGTGAACAGCACCGAAACCTATCGCGCCGCCTGCATCGCCGGGCTGGGGATTATTCAGGTGCCGAAGGTCGGGGTACAGAGCGCGCTGCAGGAGAAGAAGCTGGTGGAGGTACTGCCGCTGTTCCGGGCGCGGCCGATGCCGGTTTCCCTGCTCTGGCCGCACCGCCGCAATCTGGCGAAACGTGTCCACGTGTTTATCGAGTGGTTAAGCCTCGCTCTGAAACGTTACGTCACCTGACCGACAGACTATAATTTCATGTTATCGGTAAATTTCAAGGATATGACCCATGACGGACAGTCAACAACGCGCGCCTCAGCGTCCGGCCAAAGCGGAAAAACCGCTGATCAACATCAAAACCGGCAATCGCACGGTGGATAAGTCCATCACCCGGGTTTCCCGGCTGGTCAGCTGGTTTCAGGCTATTCCGGCGGTGGCCCACTTTCTCCGCGCCGGCGAGCGCTTTAATGACCGCCTCGGCAGCCAGTTTGGTGCTGCCATCACCTACTTTTCGTTCCTGTCGCTGATTCCGATCCTGATGGTGTCTTTTGCCGCCGTCGGCTTTGTGCTGGCCTCCAACCCCGATCTGCTGACCGGGCTGATCGCGAAGATGGTCGGCAGCATCAGCGACCCGGCGCTGGCCGCCACCCTGAAAAGTACGGTGAATACCGCGGTGCAGCAGCGCACCACGGTCGGCCTGACCGGGCTGCTGGTGGCGCTCTACTCGGGGATCAGCTGGATGGGCAACCTGCGTGAAGCCATTCGCGCACAGTCGCGCGACGTCTGGGAGCGCACGCCACAGGATCAGGAGAAAATCTGGTTTAAATACAGCCGCGATTTTATCTCGCTGACCGGGCTGGTGCTGGCGCTGATTATCACCCTGTCGCTGACCTCGGTCGCCGGCGCGGCGCAGGCGGCGATTGTGCGGGCGCTCGGGCTGGAGGGAATTGAATGGCTGCGCCCGGCGATGACCGTTATCGCGCTGTCGATCTCGATCTTCGCCAACTACCTGCTGTTCCTGTGGATCTTCTGGATCCTGCCCCGTCACAAGCCGCGCAAAAAAGCGCTGCTGCGCGGCACCCTGCTGGCGGCGATCGGCTTCGAGGTGATTAAGTTTATTATGACCCTGACGCTGCCCAAGCTGGCCTCGTCGCCTTCCGGTGCCGCCTTCGGCTCGGTGCTCGGTCTGATGGCGTTTTTCTACTTCTTTGCGCGCCTGACCCTGTTCTGCGCCGCCTGGATCGCCACCGCGCGCTACAAAGACGACCCGTTACCGGAAGAAAAAGCGTCGCGTTAAGCGCAGGGCAGCGCGATCGTTCAACGCGCTGCCTGCGGTTCAGATACCAGAGGTTCAGATGTCAGGGGTTCAGGTGCCAGGGCTTCAGGTGCCAGAGGTTCAGGTGCCAGGGCTTCAGGTGCCAGGGCTTCAGATGCCAGAGGTTCAGATGCCAGGGCTTCAGACGCCTGATGTTCAGCAGCAGGAAGGATCGATGCCTGAGGCTCGGACGTCCGGGGGTTGGGCAGCGGAACGTTCGATGTATGAGGGTTAACCCGGCTCAACAGCGCACAGCTGTGATCCTGCAGCTCCTCGGCATGGCCGCGGTTGAGCAGCAGCCAGTTGCGTTTCAGCACCATCAGCACGCGTTTGCCGCCGCCCAGCGAAGCGACGGTAATACCGTAGCTGCCCATCTCTTCGCGGGCACCGGGCAGCTCGCGGGCAATCAGGATAAACGGGCTGGTACGCTTAAACTCATCGCGGCTGATGACCCGCAGCTGGTAGTCATGATTGGCCAGCTGGTGGGTCTGCCACTGATTGCTGAGCTGGCCACTCAGGCTGTCGAGCCGCTGGCGGACGTCCGCCCGCAGGCAGGAGATATGAATATGCAGCTGATTCTGGCTGCGTCCCCAGCGCGAGTTGATCGCGAGCGCATAGACGCTCTCGTCAATCGGCGCGCCGCGGCGCTCCTCCATAAAATGCCGCGCGCGCCAGGCTTCGGCAAAGTAGTTGGCGGTGGCAGGATTGAGCAGTTTCTGGCTCTCAATGCCGCTGACTTTTGCCACCGGCAGCAGCAGGAACTGCAGCGGGCCGTTGCGGTCCTTCAGCACCACGTAGTCATCCGGCAAATTAACCAGCCGACAGGGCGCGGGCTGGTTGTTCAGCCGCTGGCCGGGCACGCACTGCTGGCTGACAATCTGCCACAGCGCATCCGCATTGCGTTGAAAATTAAACGCAACAATGCCGCTCGCGGCGGCGATCGCCACCACCACAGCCGCCACGCCCGCCGCCACCCACTTCGTTCCCTGCATCAGCCTCTGCCCCAGTCCGCACGATGCCTGTAATGTAGTTCAGGCCTGCCCGAAGATCATGCGAAATCATCACGCAGGTGAACATTTTTCGGCACTTTTCGTCACCTGCAATGACTTAACGCAAATTAACCGGTGGCGGCATAAAAAAAGGCTGACGGGGTCACCGTCAGCCTTTTTTATCGCCTGCGCAAACTTAGCGCTTCATCACCTGATCGTAGGTGCCGCCTTCGGCGAAGTGGGTTTTCTGTGCGGCGGTCCAGCCGCCAAATTTGCCGTCGATGGTGAACAGGTTCACCGGCGCGAAGGTGCTGGCGAACTGCTTCGCTACCGCCGGATCGCGAGGACGATAGAAGTTCTTCGCCGCGATCTCCTGGCCTTCCGGCGAGTAGAGATACTTCAGGTAGGCATCGGCCACCTGACGGGTATCGCGCTCGTCCACCACTTTATCCACCACCGAGACGGTCGGTTCAGCCAGGATCGACTCGCTCGGCGTGACGATTTCAAACTTATCGGCACCCAGCTTGTTTACCGCCAGGTAGGCTTCGTTTTCCCACGCCAGCAGCACGTCACCAATGCCGCGCTCAACGAAGGTATTAGTCGCGCCGCGCGCGCCGGAGTCCTGTACTTCGACGTTCTTAAACAGCGCCTTCACGTACTCCTGCGCCTTCGCCTGGTCGCCTTTGTTCTGCTCCAGCGCCCAGCCCCAGGCCGCCAGATAGTTCCAGCGCGCGCCGCCGGAGGTTTTCGGGTTTGGCGTAATCACCGACACGCCCGGCTTGATCAGATCCGGCCAGTCGTGGATCTGTTTCGGGTTGCCTTTGCGTACCAGGAACACGATGGTCGAGGTATAAGGCGCGGAGTTATCCGGCAGGCGTTTAATCCAGTTTTTATCAATGCGGCCGCGCTCGGCAATCGCGTCCACGTCAGAGGCCAGCGCCAGGGTTACCACATCGGCCTTAATGCCGTTGATCACCGAGGTGGCCTGTTTGCCGGATCCGCCGTGTGACTGGCGAATCACCACGTTATCGCCGGTTTCCTGTTTGTAGTGTGCGCTGAACGCTTTGTTATACTGCTCATACAGCTCACGCGTCGGATCGTAAGAGACGTTCAGCAGCTGAACATCCTTCGCCAGCACGCTGGTTGAGGCCAGTAACAGGGTAAATCCCACACTCCACTTATTCATCGCACACACTCCCCAAGGTTTTGTTGAGTGAAGCGTGACATAAAGTAACCAACGATTTAAAGAATTAAAAAACAGCTTTAATAACCATATGGAATATAGCTTTGCATAAAAAAGGCGCTGACCCGCAGCGCCTTGATTTTGCTTAGTAAAGACGTTTCGCCGTTTCCAGCCAGTCGCCCTTAAATGGACGCTTCATATTTTCAATCGCGTCAATGATGTCGTGATGCACCATTTTTTCATTCTGGATACCGACGCAGCGGCCGCCGTAGCCCTGCAGCAGCAGTTCGATCGAGTAGGCACCCATGCGTGAAGCCAGGATACGGTCGTAAGCCACCGGCGCACCGCCGCGCTGAATATGGCCCAGCACCGTGGCGCGCGTTTCACGTTTGGTTTCAGATTCGATATATTTCGCCAGCTCGTCGACGTCGCAGATGTGCTCGGTAATCGCCACAATCGCGTGCTTTTTGCCTTTGGCGATGCCGGCTTTGATCTCATCCACCAGCTCTTCACGGGTGTAAGGCGCTTCCGGCAGGACGATAAACTCGCAGCCGCCGGCGATCGCCGCCGCCAGCGTCAGGTCGCCGCAGTAACGCCCCATCACTTCGACAATCGAAATACGCTGATGTGAAGAGGAGGTGTCGCGCAGGCGGTCAATGGCTTCCACCACCGTTTCCAGTGCGGTGAAAT
>NZ_JRZZ01000022.1:0-12470 GCF_002865965.1 Erwinia sp. B116 | reverse complement strand
AGACCGATGCACGGGAAGCCCATCTCGGTCAGGCGCTTGGCACCCATGTAGGAACCATCACCGCCGATCACCACCAGCGCATCAATGCCGCGTTTTTTCATGTTCTCAATCGCAACCGTACGCACCTCATCCTCGCGGAACGCCGGGAAACGGGCAGAGCCGAGGAAGGTGCCGCCGCGGTTGATCATGTCTGAAACGCTGTAGCGGTCGAGGTTGATCATGCGATCTTCGTACAGGCCCAGATAGCCATCATAAATACCACAGACTTCCAGTCCTTCACTCAATGCGGCGCGCACAACGCCACGGATCGCAGCGTTCATACCTGGGGCGTCACCGCCACTTGTCAGTACACCGATTTTTTTGATCATGACAACCTCTGAACTTGTTGATACCAATGATGAATTCTGAACGCCGGAGCGGAACAACCCACGCGACCGAGTAAGCAGAGTCTGATAAGTGCAATAGTATATCAAACACTGTGAGCTGAATTGATTCAGGTCACAGCCTAAATGGCTATTTTTTTTGCGGTAAGTCACGTTTCTTACAGCATCCGGACAGATAAACCACGTTTACTCGCCACAACCGGAAAAATTTCCCTGACGGCCTTCCGGCACCACCGAGCAGGGATCGAGATGAATAATCACGTCCGAACCCGGAAAACGCCGGAGCAGCGCCTGTTCCAGCTGGTCGGCAATATGGTGCGCCTGCAGCAGGGGCAGGTGGTCATCCATTTCCAGATGCAGCTGAATAAAACGTGTCGGCCCGGACTGGCGGGTACGCAGATCGTGCGCGCCCCGCACCCCCGGCCAGCCGGCGACGATCGCCAGCATCGCCTGATGCTCGGTTTCCGGCAACGCGCGATCCAGCAGCGCCTGCACCGCTTCATAGCCCATCCGCAGTGCACTGTAGAGGATCCAGACGCCAATCCCCAGCGCAAACAGCGCATCTGCGCGGTGGAAGCCGTACCAGCTCAGCGCCAGAGAGAGCAAAATGGCCCCGTTCATCACCACGTCGGACTGATAGTGCAGCATGTCGGCACGGATCGCCTGACTGTGGGTATGACGCACCACCCAGCGCTGGAAGGTCACCAGTAATAGCGTAGAAAACAGCGCGATCAGGGTCACGATGATGCCCACCTGCGGCGAGGTCATCGGTTCCGGGGTCACCAGGTGCTGGAAGCCGGTCAGGAACAGGAACAGCGCCGATCCGGAAATAAACATGCTCTGCGCCAGCGCCGCAAGGGACTCGGCCTTACCATGGCCAAAGGTGTGCTCGGCATCGGCGGGCTGCAGCGAATAGCGCACCACCAGCAGGTTGGTCAGCGAGGCGGCAATGTCGACCAGCGAGTCCACCAGCGCCGCCAGCACGCTGACCGACCCGGTATGCCACCAGGCAAAGATTTTGATAATCAGCAACAGTGAAGCCAGTACCGTCGCCGCAAGGGCCGCCGCGTTTACCAGCCGGGCATAGCGTTGATTCATGGCGCACGCTCTCAGAGAATGTGCACTCAGTATATCGGGTTTTGCGCAAAAAAAGCCCGGTTGTGGTGGCCGGTTGGCGATCAAAATGCGGTCGATGGGCCGCTACGGCCGGGAGACAGGGACAAATTTTTGCCAAAAAAAACCCCCTCATCATGAGGGGGAAGACAGGGATGTGTCTATGGCAAGGAAAACAGGGATACTCTGGTACAGGGACTACGTTACTGATGACTCGCTACTGATAACTTACGGGTTACTCCCGGTACTGCTTGCCGCCTGCAGCGGTGAGGAGACCTGCATATTCGTCAGCCGGCGCAATTCTTCAAGGCGCTGCTGGTGTCGTTTCTCTAAAACAGCCTGCTGCTGGGGCGTTAACAGGTGGTACATCTGGTTGCGTATGCGAGCCATCTCGACCTGCCGCGACACTTCCGCCTGCGCTATTTTTTCCGCCTGAGCCTGGTAGGCTGCCTGATCAAATTTTTCTGCAATAATCAGTTCATGCATCTGTTCTAAATCGTTAATACTTATGGGAGAACGATCGTGACGTACCTGCTGCATCAGATCGCGCAACTGTTGCCGCTGTTGTTCAGTCAGGTTGATGCCATCAAACATATGGCTTTGCGGAACCTGCTGCAGCGTGCGGTTTGCGCCATCGTTCTGATGCATCTCGTCAGTCGTCGTCACGGCTGCTGCAAAGGCGTTGGAGAGTGTTAATATCAACGCCGGCACCGCAACGACGGCAGTAACATTGCGCATCGTGTACTCCCAGTTTTGTTGCGTATTTCGATTCAACGAGAGCCAGTTTAAAGTGCCCGCTGCAAACATGCGTCAGGGGGTGTAAAACTACGTAAAGTCAGTGATTAGGCGCGTTCGTTCACGGTATTTTGCCTGCGGAGGGCAATAAAAAATGAATAAAATCCTGTTGGTTGACGATGACCGCGAATTGACTTCGCTACTGAAAGAATTGCTGGAAATGGAAGGCTTCGACGTACTGGTTGCCGGCGACGGCGAACAGGCACTGGCGATACTGGACAGCACGGTTGACCTGTTACTTCTGGACGTAATGATGCCGAAGAAAAACGGCATTGATACCCTGAAAGAGTTGCGTCAGCAGCATCAGACCCCGGTGATCATGCTCACCGCCCGCGGCAGCGAACTGGACCGCGTACTCGGCCTTGAGCTGGGTGCCGACGACTATCTGCCAAAACCCTTTAACGACCGTGAACTGGTGGCGCGCATCCGCGCGATCCTGCGCCGGTCAAACTGGAGCGAGCAGCAGCAACAGCAGCACGACAACAGTTCGCCAACGCTGGAAGTGGATCAGCTGCGCCTCAATCCCGGACGTCAGGAAGCCAGCTTTGAAAATATCTCACTGGACTTAACCGGCACCGAGTTCACCCTGCTCTACCTGCTGGCGCAGCACCTCGGCCAGGTGGTGTCACGTGAGCACCTCAGCCAGGAAGTGCTGGGCAAACGGCTGACGCCGTTTGACCGCGCCATCGATATGCACATCTCCAACCTGCGGCGGAAACTGCCGGAGCGCAAAGACGGGCATCCGTGGTTTAAAACCCTGCGTGGTCGTGGCTACCTGATGGTGTCTGCCGCATGATCTCCAGCCTGACGACACGCATCTTTGCCATTTTCTGGCTGACGCTGGCGCTGGTGCTGATGCTGGTGCTGATGCTGCCGAAGCTGGACTCACGCCAGATGACCCCGCTGCTGGACAGTGAACAGCGGCAGGGGTTGATGATCGAGCAGCACGTCGAGGCAGAGCTGAGCCAGGATCCGCCCAATGACCTGATGTGGTGGCGCAGGCTGTTCCGCGCCATCGACAAATGGGCACCGCCCGGCCAGCGCCTGTTGCTGGTCACCAGCGAAGGGCGGGTGATTGGCGCCCAGCACAGCGAGATGCAGGTCATCAGGAATTTTATCGGCCAGGCCGATAACGCCGATCAGCCGCAGAAGAAAAAGTATGGCCGCGTTGAACTGGTCGGTCCGTTTTCGATTCGCGACGGGGAAGATAACTACCAGCTGTACCTGATTCGCCCGGCGGGCAGTTCGCAGCTGGACTTTATCAACCTGCTGTTTGACCGCCCGCTGCTGCTGCTGATGGTCACCATGCTGATCAGCTCGCCGTTGCTGCTGTGGCTGGCGTGGAGCCTGGCAAAACCGGCACGACGGCTGAAACATGCCGCCGACGACGTCGCCGCCGGCAACCTTCGCCAGCGGCCGGAGCTGGAGTCCGGGCCGCAGGAGTTCCTGGCGGCCGGTGCCAGCTTTAACCAGATGATTAGCGCGCTGGCGCGGATGATGACCACCCAGCAGCGCCTGCTGTCGGATATCTCGCACGAGCTGCGCACCCCGCTGACCCGCCTGCAGCTTGCGACGGCGCTGATGCGCCGACGTCATGGTGAAGGCAAGGAGCTGGGGCGCATTGAGATGGAGGCGCAGCGGCTGGACGGCATGATTAACGATCTGCTGGTGCTGTCGCGGGCGCAGCACACCAATGCGCTGGTCAGCGAAACCCTGAAGGCCAGCCATTTGTGGTCTGACGTGCTGGAGGATGCGCGCTTTGAAGCCGAGCAGATGGGGAAATCGCTGGAAGTCCCTTATCCGCCAGGCCCGTGGCCGCTGTACGGTAACCCGAACGCGCTGGACAGCGCGCTGGAGAACATCGTACGCAACGCCCTGCGCTACTCGCACAGCAAAATTTCGGTCAGCTTTGCGGTGGATAAAAAGGGCATCACCATCCACGTTGATGATGACGGTCCGGGGGTCAGCCCGGAAGATCGTGAACAGATTTTCCGGCCGTTCTACCGCACCGACGAGGCACGCGACCGCGAATCGGGCGGCACCGGGCTGGGGCTGGCGATCGTCGAGAACGCCATTCAGCAGCACCGGGGCTGGGTGAAAGCCGACGACAGCCCGCTGGGCGGCCTGCGGCTGACCATCTGGCTACCGTTATATACCACCCAGAGCGAATAATTTGTTATCCTGCGGCCCTCGTTTTTGAGGGCCGTCTTAATGCTTAACATCGTCTTGTTTGAACCTGAAATCCCGCCGAACACCGGCAATATCATCCGCCTGTGCGCCAACACCGGCTTCCGGCTGCACCTGATTAAACCACTGGGGTTTGCCTGGGATGATAAACGGCTGCGCCGTGCCGGGCTGGATTACCACGAATTCACCGCGATTAAGCATCACGACAGTTATGACGCCTTCCTCGCCAGCGAAGCGCCGCAGCGGCTGTTCGCTCTCACGACCAAAGGCACCCCGGCCCACAGCGCGGTCAGCTACCAGCCCGGTGACTATCTGCTGTTCGGCCCGGAAACCCGCGGCCTGCCGGCCTCTGTTCTCGACGCCCTGCCCGCACAGCAGAAGATCCGCATCCCGATGATGGCGGACAGCCGCAGCATGAACCTGTCGAACGCTGTTTCGGTGGTGGTCTACGAAGCGTGGCGCCAGCTCGACTACGCCGGTGCACTGATTAAGAAGTGATCGTCAGCATGGAGCCCTGGTGCCCCTTGTCAGCGATTACAGGGGCCGTCGGTGTCGCAGCCACTCTGGATTCGGCCAGCGCGGAGAACCCGGAGCGTACTGAAGTACGTGAGGAGTTCGAGCACTGCCCGAATTCAAAATGGCAAGTAAACCAGGCCGATCTCAGATCCCGTCGCCGAATTCGAAGCCGGGTACCGTGCCGTTAAAATGCTGATCCATATCCATCGACGGCTTGTCGCTGTTCGGCTTGCCGACGATGCGTGCCGGCACGCCGGCGGCGGTGGTATGCGGCGGCACCGGCTGCAGCACCACCGAACCGGCACCGATTTTCGCGCCGTGGCCGACTTCGATATTGCCGAGGATCTTGGCACCGGCACCAATCATCACCCCTTCACGGATCTTCGGATGGCGATCGCCGGTCGTTTTGCCGGTACCGCCCAGCGTGACGTTCTGCAGGATCGAAACGTCATCTTCAATCACCGCCGTCTCCCCCACTACAATGCCGGTAGCGTGGTCGAGCATGATGCCGCGGCCAATTTTTGCCGCCGGGTGGATATCGACGGCGAACGAGACCGAGATTTCGTTTTGCAGGTAGATCGCCAGCGCGCGGCGGCCTTCATTCCACAGCCAGTGGCCGATACGGTAAGCCTGCAGCGCATGGAAGCCTTTCAGGTAGAGCAGCGGAGTGGAGTATTTGTCGACCGCCGGGTCGCGCTGGCGCACCGCCTGAATATCACAGGCGGCCGAGACGATCATCGACGGATCCTGACGATAGGCGTCGAGGATCACCTCGCGGATCGCAATCGCCGGCATGATCGGGTTCGACAGCTTGTTGGCCAGCATATAGCTCAGCGCCAGGCCGAGGTCATCATGCTTTAACAGGGTGGCGTGGTAGAAACTGGCCAGCATTGGCTCACAGTCCGCCAGCGCGCGCGCTTCCGTTTTGATGTTATCCCAGATCAGTTCAGGTTCTACGCACGGCATGATTCTCTCCCCATTAAAAATAGCGCCCGGCGGGCGCTAACTACGTTCACGCGACCACTCCGGCTCAGCGACTGCTGTTCTCATCCTTCCTTGTGCGCCCCAGCAGGCTCAGGGCCGCCTCACGCGCATCTTTACCGCTGTACAGCACCTGGAAGATCTGCTCGGTAATCGGCATCTCAACGCCGTAACGTGCCGCCAGGGCCTTCACCTCTTTGGTATTACGGTAGCCTTCCACCACCTGACCAATCGCCTGCTGGGCCCCTTCCACGTCGGCACCCTGCCCGAGCATCATGCCAAAGCGACGGTTGCGCGACTGGTTATCGGTGCAGGTCAGCACCAGGTCGCCCAGCCCGGCCATGCCCATAAAGGTGGTCGGATCGGCGCCTAATGCCGCCCCAAGCCGGCTCATTTCGGCCAGCCCACGGGTGATCAGCGCGGTGCGGGCATTGGCACCAAAGCCAATACCGTCGGACATGCCGGCACCGATGGCAATGACGTTCTTCACGGCGCCGCCGAGCTGAACGCCAATAAAATCGGGGTTGTTATACACGCGGAAGCTTTTGCCGCAGTGCAGCAGCTGCTGCAGCTCGTCGGCAAAACGGCTATCGGTTGCCGCCAGCGCGATCGCCGTTGGCAGGCCAGCCGCCAGCTCTTTGGCAAACGTCGGGCCGGAAATCACCGCCAGCGGGATCGACTCGCCGAGGATTTCGCGTGCCACGTCCTGTAACAGACGCCCGGTCTCCTTCTCCAGCCCTTTGGTCGCCCATACCAGGCGCGAGTCCGCCCGCAGGTGCGGCTTAATCTGCTGCAGCACGTCGCCAAACACGTGGCTCGGCACCACCACCAGCAGATCGCGGCTGGCGGCCACGGCGTTTGCCAGGTCGGTTTCCAGCTGCAGGGTATCCGGGAAGGGCACATCGGGAAGGAAAGCGCTGTTGCAGCGATCGGCCTGAAGCTGCGCCTGGCGCTGCGGGTTATGGCCCCACAGCACCACGTTGTGGCCGTTACGGGCCAGCGTAATCGCCAAAGCGGTGCCGTACGAGCCGGCACCGATGACGCTCATGGAAGCATGAGGGCTACGCATCAGGCATCCTGCTGCGGTGCTTCACCTTCGTTTGACTGCTGCAGGTAGTTCATAAACAGCGCGTCAAAGTTAACCGGTGCCAGGTTCAGCTGCGGGAAGGTGCCACGGGAAACCAGGCTGGTGATGCACTCACGGGCATACGGGAACAGAATGTTCGGGCAGTATGCGCCCAGGCAATGTGCCATCTGGGTGCCTTCGATACCACCGATAGAGAAGATGCCCGCCTGCTGCACTTCGCACAGGAATGCCGCTTCTTCACCCACGGTCGCGGTCACGGTGACGCGCAGCACGACTTCATACACGTCGTCAGCCAGCTGGGTAGAGGCGGTGTCCAGATCCAGTTTCACTTCCGGCTCCCACTCTTTCTGGAAGACCTGTGGCGCGTTAGGCGCTTCGAAGGAGATATCTTTGGTGTAGATACGCTGGATCTGGAAAGACATTTCGGTGTTGTTTTGTTCTGACATGGTACGTAATCCTATGGGTTAATAATCCGTTATTGTGCCGAAGCGCGGGTCAGCAATGGGCGCGTTACATGCGCGCCCGCTGCTAGTTCAGCAGCGGGTCAAGGCCCTGCTGCGCGTCAAGCGCGAACAGGTCATCACAGCCACCGATGTGCCGATCGTCGATAAAAATTTGCGGTACCGTGGTGCGACCGCTGCGGGCGATCATCTTCTCGCGCAGCGGCGCGTCGCCATCGATGGCAATCTCTTTAAACGCCACGCCTTTCTGGCTGAGCAGCGCCTTAGCACGATGGCAGAAAGGGCAGGTTGCTTTGGTATAAATCTCAACGTTAGCCATAGCGGCTCTCCTTCACTGTGTCAGACGGACTGCTATTTACCGCGCACCAGCGGCAGGTTCTCGCTGCTCCAGCCGGATACGCCCTCTTTCAGGACGAACACCTGCGGAAAGCCTGCTGCGATCAGCTGTGCCGCAGAGTCAGACGCAGAGGTGCCGGTGGCACAAACCACGATCAGCGGCTGCGCTTTGTGTTTTTCCAGTTCGCTAAAGCTGCCTTTCTTAATATCCGCAGCCAGCACGTTAATCGCATTAGAGATATGGCCTTTACGGAAGTCATCACGCCCACGCACGTCCACTACCACGGCATCTTCTTTGTTAATTAAACGGGTAGCTTCACCACGGCTAATCACTTTTACTTTGGAGAACATGCCCTTAACGGTGGTCACGATCACCAAAACCAGCAAAACAACCCACGAAAGAGCTAAGATGGTGTGATTGCCTGCGAACTGCATAATATCTTGCATGAGGGGTAACAACTCCCGAAAGGGTTAATAAGCGAAAACAAGGGTTCTGAGTATACCTTTCGGGGCTGTCATGTACAGCCGCGAAGGCCGTCTGAATTGCGTTTTCTGCGGCATAATCCAAAAAAAAGTTGCCTTTAATGAAAAAGGCTATCCTGTGATCGAGGCGTGTCGCAACGGGTGGTGAATTGTTGCGCAGCTGCGCACTTCGCAGGCGATGCGCCACCTGACATTTGGCTTAACGTCATGCCCGCAACCTGCGGTTTAGCGGCTAAAAGGTCACGACTGGTAATAGAAAACCGCGCAGTGGTCGCTGGTAAGCCGCTGTTCATCGTGGAATAATCCGCGGCTATGAGGGAAAAAGCGACAGTGATCATTTCAAGGATTCCGCGTCATACCCCGCCGCGCCGGCGACTGCGCGGCGGCGTGTCCGCCCTGACCATCGGTGCATTGTGCAGCGCGATGCTGCTGTGCCCGCTCACCGCCGCAGCGGCTGACGATAATAAGTCGCAGCTGCAGAGCCTGCAGCAGGATATCGCGGCAAAAGAGAAAAGCGTGCAGCTGCAGAAGCAGCAGCGCAGCCAGCTGCTCAACCAGCTACAGAGCCAGGAAAAGGTGATTGCCCAGGCCAGCCGCCAGCTGCGCGATACCCGGTCGGTCCTTGGCGCGCTCGGCAAAGAGATTACCACCCTGACCGCCTCGATCGCCCGGCTGCAGCAGCAGCAGCAGCAGCAGGAAGCACTGCTGGCCGATCAGCTGGATGCGGCCTTCCGTCAGGGCCAGCATAGCGGCCTGCAGCTGGTGCTGAGCGGCGAAGAGAGCCAGCGCAGCGAGCGGATGCTGGCCTACTTCGGTTATCTCAATGATGCACGACAGAAGTCAATTGCGGAGCTGCAACAGACCCGCACTGACCTCTCGGCGCAGAAAACCAGCCTGGTGGATAAACAGGCGCAGCAAAAAAGCCTGTTAAGCCAGCAGCAGAGCCAGCAGCAGACGCTGGAAGGGGCGCGCCAGGCGCGGCAAAAAACCCTGACCACGCTGGAATCCTCGCTGGAGAAAGACCAGGCGCAGCTGGTTGAGCTGCGGCAAAACGAAAGCCGCCTGCGCGATAAGATCGCCAAAGCCGAGCGGGAGGCCAAAGCCCGCGCGGAGCGCGAAGCGCGTGAGGCGCAACAGGTGCGCGAGCGTGAGGCGCAGGCCAAACGCAAAGGCACCACCTACAAACCGACCGAGAACGAACGCGCGCTGGTCTCACGTACCGGCGGCCTGGGCCGGCCGGCCGGTCAGGCGATCTGGCCGGTACGCGGCCGCGTTGAACACCGCTTTGGCGAACAGCTGCAGGGTGAGCTACGCTGGAAAGGGCTGGTGATTGCGGCGCCGGAAGGCACTGAAGTTAAAGCGATTGCCGATGGCCGGGTGCTGATGGCCGACTGGCTGCAGGGCTACGGCCTGGTGGTGGTTGTTGAGCACGGTAAAGGTGATATGAGCCTGTACGGCTATAATCAGAGCGCGCTGGTCGGCGTCGGCACCCAGGTGAAAGCCGGGCAGCCGATCGCCCTGGTCGGCAACAGCGGCGGCCGCGGCACGCCGTCACTCTATTTTGAAATTCGTCGTCAGGGACAAGCCGTTAACCCGGTTCCGTGGCTAGGGAGATAACTGTGCAACGTCGAAAACTCAGCGCGCTGCTGGCAGCCGTGCTGATGGCCGGGCCGGCTTACGCCGGTAAGCTTTCGATCGTCATCGATGACTTCGGCTACCGGCCCGCGCAGGAGAACCAGGTATTACAGATGCCGGCGGCCATCTCGGTCGCGGTGCTGCCGAATGCCCCGCACGCCCGCGACATGGCGACCAAAGCCCACCAGCGCGGCCACGAGGTATTGATCCATCTGCCGATGGCCCCGCTCAGCAAACAGCCGCTGGAAAAAGATACCCTGCGCCCGGAGATGTCCGCCGACGAAATCGCACGTATCGTGCGTGAGGCCAGCGAAAAGGTGCCGTTTGCGGTGGGGCTGAACAACCATATGGGCAGCGCGATGACCTCCAGCCTGGCCGGGATGCAGAAGGTGATGCAGGTACTCTCGCACTACAACTTCTACTTCCTCGACAGCATGACCATCGGCAGCAGTAAGTCGGTGCAGGCCGCTGCGGGCACCAGCGTGAAGGTGATTAAACGCCGGGTGTTCCTCGACGATACGCAAAATGAAGCGGACATCCGCCGGCAGTTTATGCGGGCGGTGCGGCTGGCGCAGCGTGACGGTTCGGCGATCGCCATCGGCCATCCGCATCCGACTACCGTCCGCGTGCTGCAGCAGATGCTGCCGACCCTGCCCGCCGATATCACCCTGGTGCGCCCGAGCCAGCTGCTGAATGAGCCGCAGCGGGTGAATAATGCGCCGCTGCCGCCGGACAGCAAACCTCAGGCGGTGAAGCCGCGTAATCCGTTCCGCCCGGGCAAGGTCTGCCCGGTAAAAGTCGCCCCGGTGCCGGCCACGCGCGCGCTAAGCATCATCGCCGAAAGTCTGGCGGATGGCCCGCTGATCAAACAGGTGATGGCACAGATCGTCGGTTCGCCGACGACAAACGAACCAGCGACAGACAGGCCAGCAGCAGCCGGGCACTAGCGGCGGCCGGTGCGCTCCGGCCGCAGAACAGCAGGCCGGGCGGGTCGTTCCCCCGGATGTCCGGCGTCATCAGGCGTCGCGCTTCGACGCCCGCCTTCTGCAGCTGCCCGCTCAGTCCCAGTCGAGGATCACCTTACCCGCCTGCCCGGCGCGCATCACATCAAAGCCCTGCTGAAACTCATCGATGTGCAGCCGGTGGGTGATCACCGGGCTGATATCCAGCCCGGACTGCAGCAGCGCCACCATTTTGTACCAGGTTTCAAACATCTCGCGGCCGTAGATACCTTTGATAAACAGCCCCTTGAAGATCACCTGATTCCAGTCAATCGCCATTTCGGCGGAGGGGATGCCCAGCATAGCGATGCGCCCGCCGTGGTTCATCACGCTGAGCATGCCGCGAAACGCCGCCGCGACCCCGGACATCTCCAGCCCGACGTCAAACCCCTCGGTCATACCCAGCTCGCTCATGGTTTGCGTCAGGTTCTGCTGACCCACGTTAACCGCCCGGGTGACGCCGACCTTCTGCGCCAGCGCCAGCCGGTAGTCGTTCACGTCGGTGATCACCACGTGGCGTGCACCCACGTGGCGGCAAATGGCCGCCGCCATAATGCCGATCGGCCCCGCGCCGGCGATCAGCACGTCCTCGCCCACCAGGTCGAACGAGAGCGCGGTGTGCACCGCGTTGCCGAACGGATCGAAGATCGCCGCCAGTTCATCGGAAATATTATCGGGAATTTTGAAGGCGTTAGCCGCCGGGATCGTCAGGTACTCGGCGAAGCTGCCCTGGCGGTTGACGCCGACGCCGATGGCGTTACGGCACAGGTGGGTGCGGCCGCCGCGGCAGTTACGACAGTGGCCGCAGGTGATATGCCCCTCGCCAGAGACCCGGTCGCCGGGGGCGAATCCAGCCACCTCCTGGCCAACCGCCACCACCTCGCCGACGTACTCGTGGCCGGTGATCATCGGTACCGGAATGGTGCGCTGCGACCAGCTGTCCCAGTTGTAGATATGCACGTCGGTGCCGCAGATGGCGCTTTTGCGGATTTTAATCAGTACGTCGTTATGGCCCGGCTCCGGCACCGGCGCATCGTCAGTCATCCAGATGCCGGGGCGCGAGTGCAGTTTAGCGAGTGCTTTCATGGTGGGGCTCCTGTCAGGCGATCACGCCAAGCTGGCGGCCGATGTGGCTGAAGGCCGCCACCGCCCTTTCCAGCTGCGGCTGGCCGTGTGCGGCGGAGATCTGGGTGCGGATGCGCGCCTGCCCTTTCGGCACCACCGGATAACAGAAACCGGTGACGTAGATGCCCTCCTGCTGCAGGCGGCTGGCGAAGGTCTGCGCCAGCCGCGCATCGCCGAGCATTACCGGGATAATGGCGTGATCGGCCCCGGCCAGCGTAAAGCCCGCCGCGCTCATCGCGCCGCGGAAGTAGCGCACGTTCTCCCACAGCCGCTGCCGCAGCCCATGACCTTCGCTCAGCAGCTGCAGCGCCTGCTGTGAGGCCGCCACCACCACCGGGGCCAGTGAGTTGGAGAACAGATAAGGACG
>NZ_JRZZ01000021.1:61854-74471 GCF_002865965.1 Erwinia sp. B116 | reverse complement strand
GTCGCCAATGAAAAAACAGCGGACTTCAGACATCCCAATCTTGACCTGACATTAAGTAACCATGCGCTGCCCCCACCCGCTTACAGCGATGCCGAACTGGTGGAAATATGGGATCGCATCACCCGTTCTTTCCGTATCAGGAATAATGCATTCTGACCGAAATATTCTGACAGATGAACATAATCCTCTTGAGATCCTCTTTAGCTGAGCGTCATCATTTCTCCAGAAACAAACCAACCCGCCTCAGGGCGGGTTGGTTTGGATTTGTTGAGCGGGAAATTTTCTGATCCTTAACCTGTCGGCCTTAGGGATCGTCCCGCCTTTAGCTGCTACGTTTGGTCGAGCCTGGCTGACTTACAGCGCGTGGATCACTACCCACATCGGGCCCTGGCCGACCGCATAACGGGCCAGCGGCTGCAGCAGCCCCTTGTCAGCGGTGATTTGGTAAACTTCGATATGGTGGGTCTTCTGCCCCGCCGCCACAAGGTACTGACCGCTGTGGTCGATGTTGAAGCCGCGCGGCTGCGTTTCGGTCGGCTGGAAACCTTCAATGGTCAGCGAGGCACCGTCGGCACTGATGCTGAACGCGGTGATGATGCTGGCAGTACGGTCACAGGCGTAGAGGAAGCGGCCGTCCGGGGTGATATGGATGTCCGCCGCCCAGCGCGTGTCGCTGAAGCCTTCCGGCATCATATCCAGGCTTTGCACTTTTTCGACGCTGTCGCCGAGACGCCAGACGTCAACGCTGCTGTCCAGTTCGTTGACGCAGTAGGCGAACAGCTGGTTCGGGTGGAACACCATATGACGCGGGCCGGCACCGGTGGTGGTACTCACGTCACCCTGCTCGCGCGGGGTCAGTTCACCGTTTTCCGCCAGCGCAAACAGCGCAATGCGGTCCTGCTTCAGCGCGGGAACAAACAGCGTCTGGTTGCTCAGATCGATATTCGCCGAGTGGCAGCCTTCCAGACCTTTGACTACCTGCAGCGGCGCGCCCGGCAGGCCGTCGGCACCGATTGGGCTGACGCTGACGCAGGCGTCATTATAGGAGCCAACGAAGATAAAGCGCCCTTCGCGATCGGTGGAGATATGGGTCGGGCTGCCCGGCAGCGGCGCGTGGCCTGCTTCGGTCAGTTTGCCGTCGGCGGCAATCTTAAACGCCACCACGCGAAAATCCGGACGCACGCCAACGTACAGGAACTGTTTATCCGGGCTGACCACCATCGGCTGAACCTGGCCCGGGGCATCAACCACCTGCAGCAGCATCAGCGCGCCGTCATCATTCAGATCCCACGCGTGGATCTGCTGGCTTTCCGGGCTGGCGGTATAAACAACTTGTTTCATGAATGCTCCTTGTTAAGAACGGATAATCAGGCCGGTGGCAGCGTCAGGCCACCGTCGGCGGATGGAATGCGGTCGCCGGTTTGTGGCCGGCGTCACAAGGTGTACACTGAGGCGCTGCCCCTCACTTCACAGTTAGTGCCGCCAGTACGGCACGGGCAACGTCTTCTTATCCTGTCAATCACGGAATCTACTATGAGCTATCGCATCATCGCCCTTGATCTGGACGGCACGCTGTTAACGCCGAATAAAACGATTCTCCCCGAATCCCTCGACGCGCTGGCTAAGGCCCGCCAGGCCGGCGTAAAAGTGCTGATCGTGACCGGTCGCCATCACGTGGCTATCCACCCTTTTTATCAGGCGCTGGCGCTCGACACACCTGCTATCTGCTGTAACGGTACCTATTTGTATGATTATCAGGCGAAAAGAGTTATTGAATCCGATCCGCTGCCGAAAGATCAGGCCCGCCGGGTGATCGAAATGCTCGACGAATCGGGCATGCATGGCCTGCTGTACGTTGATGACGCGATGCTCTATCAGGCCGAGACTGGCCACGTTACCCGCACCATTAACTGGGGACTGTCGCTGCCTGAGCATCAGCGCCCGACATTCCTTAAGGTTAACAGCCTGGCAGAGGCGGCCGAATCGGCCACCGCGATCTGGAAGTTTGCGCTGTCCCACGGCGACACCCGCGAGCTGCAGCAGTTTGCCGAACGGGTGGAAGCGGAGATGGGGCTGGCCTGCGAATGGTCGTGGCACGATCAGGTGGATATCGCCCGCGCCGGTAACAGCAAGGGCAAACGCCTGCAGCGCTGGGTGGAAGCCAACGGCTACCGGATGAGCGATGTGATCGCCTTTGGCGATAATTATAACGATCTCAGCATGCTGGAAACCGTCGGGCTGGGCGTGGCGATGGGCAACGCCGACGATGCCATCAAGGCGCGTGCCGGACGGGTGATCGGCACCAACCTCGAGCCGGGCATCGCCGAGACGCTGTACCGCGAAGTGCTCTGATTCCGTATAGCAGGCGATCGAAACGCTCAGACAGCGCGCCGGTTCAGGTAGGCGACAGCGGTTGTCGTTACCTTCAGGGCGCGATCGCCACGCTCTTAATCTGCGCGTAGAGCCACATCTTCGGCTTGATCATCAGCTCATCGCGCGCCCACGGAGTGATACGCGCCCACAACTCGCTCTGGCCGATCTGCAGCTTAACCTCCACCTGATGGTCGATGTCCAGCATCTCCACCACCTGCGCCGGGATCGCGTTACGGATGCTGCTGTTCACCGGCGGCTGCAGGATCAGCGAGACGTCCGCCGCCTGAATGCGGATGCGCAGCGGCGACCGCAGCGGCGCGTTGACCCGGCTGACCCAGATATGCTGGTCGCCCAGCGACAGCGCGGTCATTTCATAGTGCGGGTGCTGCTCCAGCACCTGCACCCGCAGCAGGCTGCTCTGCTCGGCGCGGGGCAGCCACGGCCGCATCACGCTGCTGGCCCACACCTTTTCCAGCGGACCAAAGGCTTTCACCGTGCCGTTATCCAGCACCAGCACGTTGTCTGCCAGCTGCAGCAGCTCGTCGAGGCTGTGGCTGACGTAGAGGATCGGAATTGAGACCTGCTTCGCCAGCGCCTGCAGATAGGGCAGCAGCTCGCGCTTGCGCGGCAGATCGAGCGAGGCCAGTGGTTCGTCCATCAGCAGAATTTCCGGCGCGGTGAGCAGCGCGCGGCCGATCGCCACCCGCTGTTTCTCACCGCCGGAGAGCGTCCACGGAAAGCGGTTCAGCAGCGGCTCAATGCCCAGCAGCTGCACCAGCGCGTCAAACTGTGGCCGCATCGCTTTTGCCATGCCGTACTGCAGGTTGCCGCGCAGCCGGTAGTGTGGGAACAGCCGCGCGTCCTGGAAGACGTAGCCCACGCGCCGCTTCTCCGGCGGCAGCCAGACGCCGGTTCCAGCGTCGCTCAGCACCCGGCCGTTCAGCGTAATGCTGCCCTGCTGCGGAACGGTCAGGCCACCGATGGCGTTGATCAGTGAGGTTTTACCGGCACCGGAGACGCCGAACACGGCGGTAATCCCCTGCCCCGGCAGGCTGGCCTGCACGCTGAGCAGATGATCGCCCTGCCGCTGGCTGAAATCGAGTTCTAACATCCGAGACCTAAGCGTTTGCGACCCCAGCGGGTCAGCCATTCAGAAAGTAACAGGGAGACCAGCGCCAGCACGATGGCGATGACGCACAGCCGCGCCGCGGCGCCTTCCGCGCCCGGCGTTTCAATCAGGGTATACATCGCCGAGGGGAGCGTGCGCGTCTCGCCGGGGATGTTGGAAACAAAGGTGATGGTGGCACCGAACTCGCCCAGCGAACGGGCGAAGGCCAGCACCGTACCGACGATAATGCCTGGCAAAGTCAGCGGCAGGGTAATGGTGAAGAACACCCGCCAGCGACCGGCTCCGAGAGTGCGGGCCGCCTGCTCCAGTTTAGTATCTACCGCTTCCAGCGCCAGGCGGATCGCCCGCACCATCAGCGGGAAGGCGATCACCGCCGACGCCAGCGCGGCACCGCGCCAGCTGAAGGCAAAGCTGAAGCCAAACCAGTCATACAGGTACTCGCCAATCACGCCCCGGCGGCCAAACCCCAGCAGCAGCAGGTACCCCACCACCACCGGCGGCAGCACCAGCGGCAGGTGGATCAGGCTGTCGAGCAGGGTTTTACCGGGAAACTGGCGACGTACCAGGATCCATGCCATCAGGATCCCAAACGGCAGACTACAGGCGACGGCAACCACCGACACTTTCAGGCTGAGCGCGACCGCCTGCCATTCGGGTTCACTGAGTAACATCATGACTTAGGCGTAAATCCATATTTTTTGAAAATCACCGCGGCCTGCGGCCCTTTCAGGTAGTTGTAAAAATCGGTGACGCTGGCGTTGTTATGGTCTCTGACCACCGCCATCGGGTACTCCACCGGCTTGTGGCTGTCGGCCGGGAAGATGCCGACCACCGTCACCTTCTGGCTGGCTACCGCATCCGATCCGTAAACGATGCCGTACGGGGTTTCTTCGCGTTCCACCAGCGCCAGCGCCGCGCGAACGCTGTTGCTGCGCGCCATCAGCGGAGAGAGTTCATCCCAGGCACCCAGCTTTTGCAGCGCTTCTTTGGCATAGATGCCCGCCGGCACGTGGTCCGGGTCGCCCACCGCCAGCCGCTGGCCTTTCAGCAGGCTTTTCCAGTCGGTGGTTTTGCTGATGCTGACCGGCTGCGGTTTCGCCGCGGTCGGAGCCACCAGCACCAGCTCATTACCCAGCAGGGTGAAGCGGGTGGCCACCTCGACGTTCTTTTTATCCACGGCGTAGTCCATCCACTGCTGGTCGGCCGAGATAAACAGGTCGGCAGGTGCCCCCTGCTCAATCTGCCGCGCCAGCGTTGAGGAGGAGGCAAACGAGGAGACGATCTTCACCGTTTTGCCCTGTTCATACTGCGTGGAGATATCCTGCAGCGCGTTGGTCAGCGAAGCCGCCGCAAACACGGTGATGTTATCCGCAGCCAGCGCGTGGCCGGTGCTGCCGAAGGTCAGGGCCGCCGCGGCCAGCAGATGATTCCATTTTACAGACATGCTTTTCTCCAGAGAGGGGTGAGCGTTATTTACTTGATAATATAACGGTGCATGTCTGCTACGTCACAGGAAATATCGGCAGAGCAGGTCTGAAGTTTAGGGGCGGTGGAAAAACGTCGAAAAGGGAAAGAAACTGAGCACCCACCCGCGAGCAGACGTCACCATGCTGGCAGATGAAAGAGCATCATCAGGCAGGAACCCGTTCTGGCAGGAAAGACGAAGACATTAACGTAGCGGAAGGAGAAGGAATCGCGGGTCACAAGACCTGCGCAAAAGCAAACGCCCGGCAGAGCCGGGCGCGGAAAACAGGGTTTTACTGGCGGTTTTTCGCCGGCTGGTCGTTGCGGTGACCCACTTTCGAGATCACGTTAAAGACTTCGCCCAGGCCGTAAATCAGGCCAAGGATAATCGCCATTACCACAGGAACCATCAGGATCGCTATGGCCAGGCCTTTCAGTAACTCCAGCATGGCAGCCTCATTTTGCTGAACAAAGAAGCCATTGTAGCGGCTGTCAGTAAGATTACACTGACCTTTTGTGCCTTCGTGCGGTTTTTATTCCCCGCGCACGCCCGCCTGCAACTGGTACACTCTTTCCCACGCTAGGTTAAGCCCGGAGAATGCCATGCAGGCCGATATTTCCCTGATCCTGAAGTTACAACAGCGGCTGTTTGCCGATCCGCGCCGCATCGAACTGTTAAAGCAGGTGCAGGCCAGCGGCTCGATCAGCCAGGGGGCGAAACTGGCCGGGATCAGCTACAAAAGCGCCTGGGATGCGATTAACGAGATGAACCAGCTGGCGGACCGCACGCTGGTCGAGCGGGCCACCGGCGGCAAAGGCGGCGGCGGCGCGGTGGTCACCGACTACGGCGAACGCCTGCTGCAGCTCTACGCGCTGCTGGAACAGATCCAGCAGAAGGCGTTTGACGTGCTGCAGGACGATGTGCCGCCGGGCAGCCTGCTCGGGGCGATCGCCCGTTTTTCGCTGCAGACCAGCGCCCGCAATCAGTTTTTTGGCACGGTGGTGGCCCGCGACGCTCAGCCGGTGCAGCAGCAGGTCGAGGTTGAGCTGGCCAACGGGCAGACCCGCATTCAGGTGGCGCTGACCGAACACAGCGCCAACCGCCTGCAGCTGGCGGCGGGCAAAGAGGTACTGGTGCTGATCAAAGCGCCGTGGATTGAGCTGACACGCGATGCGCCGGAACAGGTACGGGCGGATAACCGGCTGGCCGGCCAGGTGACCCAGATCCTCCGGGGTGAGAGCCACAGCGAGGTGCTGATCGCCCTGGCCGGCGGAGAGACGCTGTGTGCCACTGTCACTAATCAGCGCCTTGAGCAGCTAAAACTGCAGACGGATGCGCCAGTGACAGCATATTTTAATGCCGATAAGGCGATCGTCGCGACGCTGCTCTGAATCCTCCGGCGGAAATTGACATCACGGCAGCGCAGGACGTTAATACCCTTGTGATGCATAAAATGGAATGAACAATGTCAATATTGCAGATTACGCAAGGCATCTTTCGCCTGAGCGCTACCCGAACCCTGAACCTTAACGATCTCACCCTGCGCGCCGGCGAAAGCTGGGCGGTGGTCGGAGCCAACGGCAGCGGTAAGTCGTCGCTGGCAAAAGCCCTCTCCGGCGAGCTGCCGGTGGAAAAAGGCCGGGTCAGCAGCCAGTTCCAGCGCCCGGCCCGCCTGTCGCTCGAACAGCTGCAAAAGCTGGTCGCCGATGAGTGGCAGCGTAATAACACCGATATGCTCAGCGCGGATGAGGACGATACCGGGCTGACCGCTGCCGAAATCATCCAGCAGGAGGTGCGCGATGCAGAGCGCTGCCGCGCGCTGGCGGCACGCTTTGGCATTGAAGCACTGCTGGATCGACGCTTTAAGTACCTCTCCACCGGCGAAACGCGTAAGACCCTGCTGTGCCAGGCGCTGATGGCGCAGCCCGACCTGCTGATCCTCGATGAGCCCTTTGACGGGCTGGACGTTGATTCGCGCGCCAACCTCGCCAGCGTGCTGGGTGAGCTGCAGCAGCCGGGCTTCAGCCTGGTGCTGGTGCTGAACCGTTTTGACGATATCCCCGAGTTTATCAGCCAGGTCGGCGTGCTGGCCGAATGTACCCTGACCCACAGCGGGCCGCGCGAGGCGATTCTGCAGCAGGCGCTGGTCGCCCAGCTGGCGCACAGCGAGCAGCTGGCCGGGATGACCCTGCCGGAGCCCGATGACGCCAGCGCCATTCCACCGCTGGCGGACGCAGAGCCACTGGTGGTGCTGAAGGACGGCGTGGTGGCCTACAACGACCGGCCGATCCTCAACCACCTCAGCTGGCAGGTGGATCGCGGCCAGCACTGGCAGATCGTCGGCCCGAACGGTGCCGGTAAATCGACCCTGCTGAGCCTGGTGACCGGCGACCACCCGCAGGGCTACAGCAATGACCTGACGCTGTTCGGCCGCCGTCGCGGCAGCGGCGAAACCATCTGGGATATTAAGCAGCATATCGGCTACGTCAGCAGCAGCCTGCACCTGGAGTACCGGGTCAGCAGCAGCGTGCGCAACGTGGTGATCTCCGGCTATTTCGATTCGATCGGCATTTATCAGGCGGTGTCCGACCGGCAGATCATGCTGGCTAACCAGTGGCTGGATCTGCTGGGGATGCAGGTCCAGGCGAACGCACCGTTCCACGATCTGTCGTGGGGCCAGCAGCGGCTGGTGCTGATCGCCCGTGCGTTGGTGAAACACCCGGCGCTGCTGATCCTCGATGAACCGCTGCAGGGGCTGGACCCGATCAACCGCCTGCTGGTCAGGCGTTTTATCGACGTGCTGATCGGCGAAGGCCGCACCCAGCTGCTGTTTGTCTCGCATCATGCCGAAGACGCGCCGCAGTGCATCACCCACCGGCTGAGCTTTGTGGCAGAGGGTGACGGTTACGGGTATCTGCAGGACGCGCTGTAACCTGAACAATTCGGCTTGCGGGAAGACGGCAGATGAAACAATCCCGGGCGCTGAACTCTCTCAGCGGCCGGGATAAATTTGTGCCGCCTGTGCAATTCGCCTGTGGAAAGAGGGGAGTTAAGGGAGTGATCTTCCAACAGCGTATCTCTTTAGCCCCCTATCGGGTGTTCTGCAACTTTACATAGCTATCGATATACTCAGTGGTGGTATCGACATCCATGCCGTCAGAGAGCGGAACCCGCAGTGCCCTGACGTCGGGGTCGCCAGACTTCTCCTCAAACCTGTCAGGCCATTTTTTCATACTCTTCCCAGGATTATCCTTCCTCAGCCCTGCGCAGTCGCTCCTGTCCCCCCATTACGCAACGCACCCGCCTCCCGCCTACCGCCTCCCGAACAGCATTGACAAACTCTGGTGTAATCGTTACCACAATTTACACAACACAGGCTGATCCCTTCGCGCCTAAAGGTTATATTTACTGCCTGACATGCAGAAAAAATCAGTGTAAACGATTCCATTTTTTCCAACCCGATCACGCTTTCTGTCCGGTCAGTGTGCTATTTTTCTTTCAGGCTTATTGCATCAGAAGGTGACTCAACCCCATGGAAAAATTTAACCCGGTCGATCATCCCCATCGCCGCTACAACCCGCTGACCGATCAGTGGGTGCTGGTCTCCCCTCACCGCGCCAAACGGCCGTGGCAGGGCGCGCAGGAAACCCCTTCGCAGGAAAAACTGCCGGCGCACGATCCCGACTGCTTCCTGTGCCCGGGCAATACGCGGGTGACCGGTGATAAAAACCCGGACTATAAAACCACCTACGTGTTTACCAACGATTTTGCCGCGCTGATGACCGACACGCCGGACGCGCCGCAGAGCGAGGATATGCTGATGCGCTGTGAGAGCGCGCGCGGCACCAGCCGGGTGATTTGCTTCTCGCCGGACCACAGCAAAACGCTGCCGGAGCTGACGCTGGACGGGCTGGTGGCGGTAGTGAAAACCTGGCAGCAGCAGACCGCCGAGCTGGGGCAGACCTACCCGTGGGTACAGGTGTTTGAGAACAAGGGCGCGGCGATGGGCTGCTCCAACCCGCACCCGCACGGCCAGGTGTGGGCCAACAGCTTCCTGCCGAACGAAGTCAGGCGCGAAGACGATTTGCAGCGCGCGTACTATGCAAAGCACAGCTCGCCGATGCTGGTTGACTACAGCGCCCGCGAACGGCAGGACGGCAGCCGCACGGTGGTGGAAACCGAACACTGGCTGGCGGTGGTCCCCTGGTGGGCGGCCTGGCCGTTTGAAACGCTGCTGCTGCCGAAAGCGCACGTTAAGCGCCTGACCGACCTGAACGACGCGCAGCGTGACGATCTGGCGCTGGCGCTTAAAAAGCTCACCAGCCGCTATGATAACCTGTTCCAGTGCTCGTTCCCCTATTCGATGGGCTGGCACGGCGCGCCGTTTACCGAAGACGCCGGCGATCACTGGCAGCTGCACGCCCACTTCTATCCGCCGCTGCTGCGTTCCGCCACGGTGCGTAAATTTATGGTCGGCTATGAAATGATGGCCGAAACCCAACGTGACTTAACGGCGGAGCAGGCGGCTGAACGCCTGCGCGCCGTCAGCGATATTCACTTCCGCGAGACCGAGACCGGAGACCAGGCATGAGCTTAAAGAGCACCACCCAACAGATTTTTAACGACCAGTTCGGCTACGCCGCCGGCTACAGCATCCAGGCTCCGGGCCGCGTTAACCTGATCGGCGAACACACCGACTACAACGACGGCTTCGTGCTGCCGTGCGCGATTGATTATCAGACGGTGATCGCCTGCAGCCCGCGCGATGACCGTCAGGTGCGGGTCATTGCCGCCGACTACGATAACCAGCAGGACAGTTTCTCGCTGGACGCCGCCATCACCAGCCACCCGGACTATATGTGGGCCAACTATGTGCGCGGCGTGGTGAAACACCTGCTGACCCGCGCGGACTTTGGCGGTGCCGATCTGGTGATTAGCGGCAACGTGCCGCAGGGCGCGGGCCTGAGCTCGTCCGCCTCGCTGGAGGTGGCGGTGGGCACCGTGTTCCGCGAACTCTATCAGCTGCCGGTAGACGGCGCGGCGATCGCGGTTAACGGTCAGGAAGCGGAGAACCAGTTCGTCGGCTGTAACTGCGGCATTATGGATCAGCTGATTTCAGCGCTGGGCGAGAAAGACCACGCCATGCTGCTCGACTGCCGCACCCTCGGCACGCGTGCGGTGCCGGTGCCGGAAGATATCGCGGTGGTGATTATTAACTCCAACTTCCGCCGCAGCCTTGTAGGCAGCGAGTACAACACCCGCCGCGAACAATGCGAAGCCGGTGCGGCGTTCTTTGGTAAAACCTCGCTGCGCGACGTAACGCTGAGCGAGTTCACCGAACGCGGGCAGCAGCTGGATCCGCTGGTCGCCAAACGCGTGCGCCACGTGCTGACCGAAAACGCCCGCACCCTGGAAGCAGCCGACGTGCTGGCGCGTGGCGACCTGGCACGGATGGCGGTGCTGATGGCGGAATCCCATGCGTCGATGCGCGATGATTTTGAAATCACCGTCCCGGCCATCGACCAGCTGGTGGAGATCGTGAAAGCGACGGTGGGCGAGCGTGGCGGCGTGCGGATGACCGGCGGCGGCTTCGGCGGCTGCATCGTGGCGCTGATGCCGCTGGCGCTGGTGGACGACGTGAAAGCCGCCGTCGCCGCGCAGTATGAAGCGCAGACCGGCATCAAAGAGACCTTCTACGTCTGCAAAGCCTCTCCAGGAGCCGGACTATGCTAAAACCTGATTCACACGCCCCGGACGGGGCCGCCTGGCGCATCACCGTGCTGCGCAACGGCAACGGTATGGTGGCGACCTTTATGGACTGGGGTGCCACCTGGCTCTCGGCCCGCGTGCCGATGGGCGACGGCACGGTGCGCGAGGCGCTGCTTGGCTGCGCCACGCCGTCCGACTATCTGCAGCAGTCGGCCTACCTGGGTGCCACGGTGGGCCGTTACGCCAACCGCATCGCTAACGCACGCCTGGAGCTGAACGGTGAGGCGATTGCGCTGAGCGCCAATCAGGGGCCGCACCAGCTGCACGGTGGCCCGGACGGCTTCCACAACCGCCGCTGGCAGATCGTCTGCCAGAGCGACAGCGAGGTGGAGTACCGGCTGGACTCGCCGGACGGCGACCAGGGCTTCCCCGGCACGCTGCTGGTGTCGCTGCGCTACCGGCTGGAGGAGGACAATACGCTGTCGATCGCTTATCAGGCTACCGTCGATCGCGCCTGCCCGGTCAGTCTGACCAACCACGCCTACTTTAACCTCGATGCCGATCACGGCGATGCCCGCCAGCACCGGCTGCAGCTCAACGCCGATCGCTATCTGCCGGTGGACAGTGAAGGCATCCCGAATGCGCCGCTGAAAGCGGTCGCGGGAACCTCTTTTGATTTCCGCGCCGCCAAAACCCTGGCAGAAGATTTCCTGCAGGATGCCGATCAGCAGGCGGTAAAAGGCTACGATCACGCCTTCCTGCTCAGCCAGGACGATGCCCATCCCGCCGCCACCCTGTGGTCGGCCGACGGCAGGCTGCAGCTGGAGGTGTTTACCAGCGCCCCGGCGTTGCAGCTCTACAGCGGCAACTACCTGGCCGGAACGCCGGCGCGCGAGCATGACGTCTATGCCGCACACCAGGGCATCGCGCTGGAGAGCGAGTTCTTGCCGGATTCGCCGAACCACCCGGAGTGGCCGCAGCCCGACTGCTGGCTACAGCCGGCTGAAACGTATCAGTCCGAGACGCGCTACCGGTTGACGCCAGTTTGATAAAACGCAGGAAAATCGTGCAACGCGCGCGTGACGGGCTTACGCGCTGCGCCGATTTCCGCTATGGTAATGCACATTGTTAATTGCCTCTGGCCCGGCCAGGCAGTTTACCGATTACCATTATCATTGAAACGTAAGTGTTATTAAGGAGTTAAGCTATGGCAGTAACTAAGCTGGTTCTGGTGCGTCACGGCGAAAGCCAGTGGAACAACGAAAACCGTTTCACCGGTTGGTATGACGTGGAGCTGTCAGACGCAGGCCGTCAGGAAGCGAAAGCCGCGGGTCAGTTGCTGAAAGACGAAGGTTTCACCTTCGATTTCGCTTACACCTCGGTGCTGAAGCGTGCCATCCATACGCTGTGGAATATCCTCGACGAAGTTGACCAGGCGTGGCTGCCGGTTGAGAAGTCCTGGCGCCTGAACGAGCGTCACTACGGTGCGCTGCAGGGTCTGGATAAAGCGGAAACCGCGGCGAAGTACGGTGACGAGCAGGTAAAACTGTGGCGTCGCGGCTTTGCGGTAACCCCGCCAGAGCTGGACCGCGCCGATGAGCGTTTCCCTGGCCACGATCCGCGCTACGCGGCGCTGAGCGCTGAGCAGCTGCCAACCACCGAAAGCCTGGCGCTGACCATTGACCGCGTGCTGCCGTACTGGAACGAGTCGATCCTGCCACGCATGAAGAACGGTGAGAAAGTGCTGATCGCTGCCCACGGTAACTCCCTGCGTGCGCTGGTGAAATACCTGGATAACCTGAGCGAAGACGAGATCCTCGAGCTGAATATCCCGACCGCATCACCGCTGGTGTATGAGTTCGACGAGAACTTCAAGCCGATTAAACGTTACTATCTGGGTGATGCTGAGGCGATCGCTGCGAAAGCAGCTGCCGTGGCTAA
>NZ_JRZZ01000021.1:0-61797 GCF_002865965.1 Erwinia sp. B116 | reverse complement strand
AACCCCGCCGTATGGCGGGTTTTTATTGCCTTCAACACCGGTGACAGACGCTGTCACCCACTTTCCAGGCGGAAATGCGGCGTTTTCAGCCGTGCCGTTGGCGCAAGCCGGGTCGCATATAGCCTTCTGCACCAGCTAGCCTTAGCCGCGATATCATTTCGCGGCCGTCTGGGTTCAGCCGCGGCGCGCCCGCACCGCTGCCGCCAGCTGGCGCAGAACGCTTTCGGTGTCTTCCCAGCCGATGCAGCCGTCGGTGACGCTTTTGCCGTAGACCAGCGGTTCGCCGCTCTCGAGGTTCTGGTTGCCTTCCACCAGATGGCTTTCGATCATCACCCCGATAATGGCGTCATCACCGGTCGCAATCTGCTGTGCCACGTCGGTTGAGACGTCCAGCTGCTTTTTAAACTGCTTGCTGCTGTTAGCGTGGCTGAAGTCGATCATAACCTGAGTCGGCAAACCGGCCTTCTCCAGCCCGGTCTTCACCGCACTGACGTGATGGGCGCTGTAGTTCGGCTCTTTGCCGCCGCGCAGAATGATGTGGCAGTCGCCGTTGCCGCTAGTTTCGACAATCGCCGAGTGGCCCCACTTGGTGACCGACAGGAAGCAGTGCGGCGCGCTGGCGGCACCGATAGCGTCGATCGCCACCTTGATAGTCCCGTCGGTGCCGTTCTTAAAGCCCACCGGGCAGGAGAGGCCGGAAGAGAGTTCGCGGTGTACCTGCGACTCAGTGGTACGCGCGCCAATTGCGCCCCAGCTCATCAGATCGGCCACGTACTGCGGGGTGATCATATCGAGGAACTCGCCTGCCGCCGGCAGGCCGCTGTCGTTGATATCCAGCAGCAGTTTACGCGCGATGCGCAGCCCATCATTAATCCGGAAGCTGCCATCCATATGCGGGTCGTTAATCAGGCCTTTCCAGCCGACGGTGGTACGCGGTTTTTCAAAGTAGACGCGCATTACTACTTCCAGGTCACCCTGTAATTCCTGACGCAGGGTCAGCAGACGCTGTGCATACTCTTTTGCCGCCACGGTGTCGTGAATCGAACACGGGCCAATCACCACCAGCAGGCGGTCATCCTGTTTTTTAAGAATATTGGAAATTGCCTGGCGGGCGAGGGAGACCGTCTGCGCCGCGTTGTCCGTTGCGGGAAATTTTTCCAGCAGCGCAACCGGGGGTAAAAGCTCTTTTATCTCTTTGATTCTTAAGTCATCGTTCTGATAAGTCATAATCATTCCAGTTCATTTTATCGCCCTCCTGCACGTCGGGCATATCACCGCCAATTTATCGTGAGTGCCGGGGGCTGTAAATCGTCTTTCCCCCGACATTGCCTGGGTGACGTTGATTTTCTGTGCCCCTCTACTACACTTTTAATCGTTAGCTCTTTAAATGAACGCATTTGCATCATTTATGATTGGCAATCGTCTATTTTTTAGAGTTTTTATTTGTCAGCAGCAGAAATCCTTTTCGAATCTTTTTATCAGATTTAATCGGGCCACCTTCAATACTAATGGAGTATAACGATGAATAAGTTCGCAATCGTATTTCTTACCGCAGCAATGACCCTGGGCAGTGGCGCGGCAATGGCCGCCGATTCCGGCAGTAATAATGGCTCTGCCAACGCGGCGGCCGATGCCGGCGCGGTTGCGCCGGGTGCCAAAAGTCATCTGCAGCCGAATGGCGTAGATAACAGTAAAATTAACACCGGTGACAGCGGCACGCCGGCGACCGGCACCACCGGCGGCAGCGACATGAGCGCCACTGAAGTTCACAAAAATACCGAGTGTAAAGACGGTAAGTGTCCGGACATCAATAATAAAGTGGGTGACGACGCCAACCACAAAACTGACGGTACGACTCACTAAGCCGTCAGTGAGTTTCCCGGGAAAGCAGCCGCTTTCCCGGGCAGTTAACCCGCATTACTGTAACTTCGCCTTACCACGATAAGTCCCCCTCTTCCCGCGCCCATTTATTTCATCGGTGCATTTTTTCCATCCATTTCGTTCGTCCAATTGCACGTCCATTACGCCCATTCACTTCACCCATTCATTTTGTCCGTCAACCGGTAGGGAAACGATTTTCACTCTGCATGAGCTGGCTGATAACAGCCTGCGTCTGTGACAGAAGCATTGCGATCAATTCTGCCCTCCGCTGTGGAAATTTATTGATATCATTAGGCTACAGACTGACAACACCAGCGGACTCTTATGGCACACTCCCACTCTGGCCACACCGACCCTCATCAACATCAGGCAGCGGACGGCAACCGCTCGCGCCTGCTGGCCGCCTTTATCGTTACCGCCGTATATATGCTGGCTGAAATCATCGGCGGCGTGCTCTCCGGCTCGCTGGCGCTGCTGGCCGACGCCGGACATATGCTGACCGACGCAGCGGCACTGCTGATGGCGCTGCTGGCCCTGCAGCTGGCGCGACGGAAGCCGAATAGCCGCCATACCTTCGGCCTGCTGCGTCTGACTACGCTGGCTGCCTTTGTCAATGCGCTGGCGCTGCTGGTGATTACCGTACTGATCGTCTGGGAAGCCGTGCAGCGATTTGCTCATCCACAGCCGGTGGCAGGCGGCGCGATGCTGGTGATTGCCGCAGGCGGCCTGCTGGCTAACCTGCTGTCGTTCTGGCTGCTGCACCGCGGCAGCGCGGAGAAAAACCTCAACGTGCGGGCGGCGGCGCTGCACGTAATGGGCGATCTGCTGGGATCGGTCGGGGCGATTGCCGCTGCGCTGATTATTCTGTTTACCGGCTGGACCCCCGCCGACCCGATCCTGTCGGTGCTGGTCTCTCTGCTGGTGCTGCGCAGCGGCTGGCGCTTAATCCGTGAGAGCAGCCACGAGCTGCTGGAAGGCGCGCCGCAGGAGATCGACGTGGAGAAACTGCAGCGCACCCTGACGCTTCAGATACAGGAAGTGCGTAACGTACATCACGTGCACCTGTGGCAGGTAGGCGAGAAGCCGGTGATTACCCTGCACGTGCAGGTGATCCCGCCGCACGACCACGATGCGCTGCTGGCGCGTATTCACCGCCATCTGCAGCAGCACTACCAGATTGAGCACGCCACGGTGCAGATGGAGTATCAGCGCTGCGAGGGCGAACGCTGTGATATGCAGTGGATTGCCGGCGGTGGTGGCGGACACGGGCATCATCACTGATTCACCGCATCGCCCTCTGCCCTTCACAGCCGGCCAGCTCTGCCGCAGATAACGGGGGTCACTGCAGGGGCAGGGCCGCTTTCACCCCCCTCGCGGCATTGGCCGGGCTGAGGCACCGGTTCACCGTGAGGGTGGTGAGGGCGCTGTCGGTTTAACGCGCGGTGCGTGCGCTCTTAATCCAGAGCCAGGCACCGTTCAGCGCGATCAGGGTGAGGATCGCGTATTCGACCGCCATCGCGTAGACGCCCTGACGGGCGAAAATCACCACGCTAATCAGGTTTACCACCAGCCACAGCAGCCAGTTTTCAACGTATTTACGCGTCATCAGGATCATCGCCACAATCGACAGCACCATCATGCACGAATCCCAGAACGGGTACGCATCAGGCTGGAGCTGCGGCATCACGACATTCAGACCCACCCCTTGCATCAGCATCACCGCCGTGTGAGTGAGGAAACTAAATACCGGATCGATAAAGCGCGTCATCAGCGCGATGGCCACGATACAGGCAGCGCCCCAGCCCAGCGCTTTTGGCAGCGGCAGCCAGCGGATTTTCAGCACCAGCTGATTATCGCTGGTCTGACGGCTCCACGCGTACCAGCCGTAAATGTTGGCGACAAAGAAGAACAGCTGCAGCAGCAGGCTGGCGTAGAGCTGGATCTGGAAGAAGATCACCGCAAACAGGGTGACGTTGAGCAGCCCGAAGGCGTAGTTGGCAATCTTCTCCTGGCTGGCCAGCCAGATACAGAGCAGGCCGGCAAGCGTACCGATGGCTTCGATCCACGACAGATCGTAGCCACCGGCACCAAGAGGGATGTGAACCAGAATATTTGACGTGCTGAAAAAGTCCATTTGGGCACCTGTGTAGCGGGCGTTGGCAGTCAGGCGTTGCCTTTTACCCGAAGTTTTAGTTGTGCTGCAAAGGTTAGCATACGATCCAGCGGGATCAATGCCGCCTGGCGCAGCGCCTCCTCGACGTGGATCTCATGCTCTGCGCCCCCCCGTTCCAGCCCATCGGCAATCGCCTTCAGGCCGTTCATCGCCATCCACGGGCAGTGGGCACAGCTGCGGCAGGCCGCCCCTTCCCCCGCGGTGGGGGCCTCAAGCAGCTCTTTATCCGGGCAGGCCTGCTGCATTTTATAGAAGATGCCGCGATCGGTGGCGACGATCATCTGCCGCTGCGGCAGCCGCTGTGCGGCCTGGATCAGCTGGCTGGTCGACCCCACCGCGTCGGCCAGGTCGACAATCGCCTGCGGCGACTCCGGGTGGACCAGCACCGCCGCCTCGGGATAAAGGTGCTTCATCTGCCGCAGCGCCTGGGTTTTAAACTCGTCGTGGACGATACAGGCCCCCTGCCAGCACAGCACGTCCGCGCCGCTTTTGCGGGTGACGTACTGGCCAAGGTGGCGATCCGGCGCCCAGATGATCTTCTCGCCGAGGCCGTCGAGGTGCTCAATCAACTCAACGGCAATACTGGAGGTGACCACCCAGTCAGCGCGCGCTTTGACCGCCGCCGAAGTGTTGGCGTAGACCACCACCGTGCGGTCCGGGTGGGCATCGCAGAAGGCGCTGAATTCTTCAATCGGGCAGCCGAGATCCAGCGAACACTCCGCCTGCAGCGTTGGCATCAGGATAGTTTTTTCCGGGCTGAGGATTTTGGCCGTTTCCCCCATAAAACGCACCCCGGCTACCAGCAACGTTGACGCCGAATGCTGGCTGCCGAAGCGTGCCATCTCCAGCGAGTCCGAAACGCAGCCACCGGTCTCTTCTGCCAGCGCCTGAATCTCCGGGTCGGTGTAGTAATGGGCCACCAGCACCGCATTCCGTTCTTTCAGCAGGCGTTTGATTTTCTCACGGTAAAACACCTTCTCATCGGCGGTGAGTCGGGCGGGTTTCGGCGGGAAAGGATAAATGGCATCATCAGGGTTAAACATCAGGCTCATATCACAACTCTCGTTTCTTCAACTTAACCGAATTCGCCGTAAAAGCCGTGTTGCGTGACTCATTCGGCTGGTTTGTTTTATATGCTAAACACGATAGCTGAAAAAGAGACCAGTGTCGCTGGATTTCTCGTCAGAATGTTATGATTTTGTGAGCGCCAGCTGAAGCGGCTCTTCCGCCCACAGCTGGCCGCTTTCTCTGCGCAGCAGGAAGGCTTTAGTGTCAAGGCCACCGGCGAAACCGGTCAGTTTACCGTTAGCACCGATCACCCGGTGGCAGGGAGTGATGATCGAGATCGGATTGCGGCCATTCGCCGCCCCGACGGCCCGCACGGCGCTCGGGTTGCCGATCTGCTGTGCGATCTGCGCATAGCTGCGGGTTTCGCCGTAGGGGATGGTGAGCAGCGCGGCCCACACCTGTTTCTGAAAGTCGGTGCCGACAAAGTCCAGCGCCAGACTAAAGTGCTGCCGTTCACCGGCAAAGTATTCCCGCAGCTGGCGTTCGGTCTCCAGCAGAATGGCATGCTGCCGGTCTTCAGTCTGCGGCAGAAAGCGGCTACGTTTCGGGTCATCATTTTCCCACAGCACCGCCACCAGCGCGCGCTCTGTCGCCACCAGTTTGAGTTCGCCGACCGGGGAGTCGATCAGGTTGAAAGAGTAGGTCATCGTGGTTCTCCTGGTTTACCTGCCGTCGCGGTGATTATGCGCTTTTACCCGGCCATCACTGGCCGTTTGCGGACAGCATAATAAAATAAGTCTGATGTCCGCAAACGGCCAGTGTCAGCACCGCAAACGGATTAACGTGGATTACCTTAGCTTAACGGGGCACCTTCTATGATCGATCCGGCCAGCGCGTATCTGGCGCTTACCTCGCGCGACGCACGTTTTGATGGCGTGTTCTACGTCGGCGTGACCTCCACCGGCATCTACTGTCGCCCGGTCTGCCCGGTAAAGCCACCACAGGCGCAGAACTGCCGCTTTTTTGCCAGCGCGGAAGCCGCCGAGAAAGCCCATTTCCGACCCTGCCTGCGCTGCCGCCCCGAGCTGGCGCCGGGTAATGCCCCGGTCGACCGCGGTTCAATGATTGCGGAGCGGCTGATGCAGCGCATCGATGAAGGGCTGGCCGAGCAAGTGGATTCGCTGGAGGCGATTGCCGCCCAGTTCGAGCTCAGCCTGCGCCAGCTGCGGCGTATCGTCCAGCAACAGCTCGGGGTCTCCCCGCAGGAGCTGCGCCAGACCCGCCGCCTGCTGCTAGCCAAGCAGCTGTTAAGCGAGACATCGCTGCCGATCACCGAAATCGCCTTCGCCAGCGGGTTCAGCAGCCTGCGCCGCTTTAACGCCGCGTTTAGCAGCCAGTATCGCATGCCCCCCAGCCGTCTGCGCCGGGCGCTGATCGCGAAGCCGCAGAGCGGTCAGCCAGGCGACAGCTCCACGCTGCTGTTGAGTTACCGCCCGCCTTACGACTGGACGGCCATGCTCGACTTCCTGCGGCTGCGTGCGCTGGCGGGCGTCGAGTACGTGGATGCGGACAGTTACGCCCGTACGGTGCGTCTGGGGGCCTGTAGCGGCTGGATCCGCGTGACCGCCTCGCCGAAGAGCTCCGCGCTAAGCGTGGCGTTCAGCCATACCCTGACGCCGGTGCTGCCGGCGCTGCTGCGGCGGTTACGCAATCTGTTCGACCTCAGCGCCCGCCCGGACCTGATAGCCGCTCATCTGAGCCAGGATCCGCTGCTGGCGGCGGCCGTGCAGGCGCACCCGGGCTTACGGGTGCCGGGGGCATTTGACGGCTTTGAGATGGCGGTACGGGCGATCCTCGGCCAGCAGATCACCGTGAAGGCGGCGACCACGCTGGGTGGGCGTTTTGTCGGCGCGTTTGGCGAAGCGATCGACACGCCGCTGCCGCAGCTGACCCGGCTGTCGCCACAGGCCGCTACCGTCGCCACCTGCACGGTTGATCAAATTGCCAGCCTCGGGATTATCAGCGCACGCAGCCGTACCCTGCTGGCGCTGGCAGCGGCTTGTGCCGGCGGAGAGCTGCAGCTGGATGCCGGCAGCCAGCCAGACGTCACCACAGCCCTGCTGCTGCAGTTGCCGGGCATAGGTGACTGGACGGCACAGTATCTTGCTATGCGCGCGCTACGCTGGCCTGACGCCTTTCCTGCGGGGGACATCGTGGTACGCAACAATCTGGGTGGGCTGACGGCCAAAGAGGCGGAGGCGCGCTCTCAGGCGTGGCGACCGTGGCGCAGCTATGCGGTAATGCATATCTGGAAGAGTCTGGGGAAAGGGTGACACACCCTGCCCGATTTACGCATAGCAAAAAGGCGCCTTTAGGGCGCCTTCTTAACATTGGTGGGTCGTGCAGGATTCGAACCTGCGACCAATTGATTAAAAGTCAACTGCTCTACCAACTGAGCTAACGACCCGATATGGTGGGGGATGACGGGCTCGAACCGCCGACCCCCTCCGTGTAAAGGAGATGCTCTACCAACTGAGCTAATCACCCATATCGTTACTGCTGCGTATTGCGGACTTCCTTAGCGGAAGTGGTGGGTCGTGCAGGATTCGAACCTGCGACCAATTGATTAAAAGTCAACTGCTCTACCAACTGAGCTAACGACCCGCAATGCGGTACTGCCTTTACTACGCTGTCTGAAGTGGTGGGTCGTGCAGGATGACTCGGCTGACGCCTCGCCCTTCGGGCCGTTGCCGCTGGCAACGTTGTCTCGCTTTCGCTTGACCCGAACCTTTACGGTTCTCATCCTTCACGGTTAAACACCGTGTACTATTTCCATAATTGGTGGGTCGTGCAGGATTCGAACCTGCGACCAATTGATTAAAAGTCAACTGCTCTACCAACTGAGCTAACGACCCACTTTTTTGTTGCTTTTGGCGTTGAACTTATCCCCCTGCAACGGCGGCATATATTACTGATTTGAATTTTCAGCGCAACCACTATTTCAGGTTAAATCGTTCAACTGCCTGACTTTCAGGCGTTAAGACCAGAATTCAGACGAAAACTGGTCACACAACGGCAATTACAGACCGGCAGCGCGTTTCTGCGCCTGTTTTGCGGCTTCACTGGTTGGGTACAGTTTTACCACCTGCTGGTAGACCGCTTTGGCTTTTGCCTTGTCGCCCTTTTCCTGCATGATCACCCCGACCTTGAGCAGCGCTTCCGGGCTCTTCGGTGATTTAGGGTAATTTTTGACTACGGTGGCAAAATAAAATGCCGCATCGTCTTTTTTACCTTTGTTGTAATTCAGCTGCCCCAGCCAGTAGTTAGCATTGGCCTGGTAGGTTGAATCCGGGTACTTCTTCACAAAGGCCTGAAAAGCCGAGATTGCCTGATCGTACTGTTTTTTCTCCAGCACCAGCGCAACCGCTGCGTTGTAGTCGGTATTGGCATCACCACTCTGGGTTGGCGCAGCGGCGGCGGCAGGCTGGCTACCGGACGTGCTGTTATCCCCTGCGGCGGCACCGGCACCGGCTGCTGCGGCATCAGCGTTTCCCGACTGTCCACCGGCCGCGGCACCGCCGCTGCTCAGACCGTCGATCTGCTGAAGAATACTTTTCTGACGCTCCACCACCTGGTTCAGCTGGTAGTTGTTTTCCTGGATCTGACCGCGCAGTGAGTCGATATCGGTCTGAGTTTCGGAAAGCTGCTGCTGAAGCTGCTGGAGGAGTTGAGCCTGAGCATTAGAGATACGCTCAAGGGTGGTGACGCGGTCTTCGACCGAGCCGGAGCCAACGCTACTGATTGTTGCCTGGGCATTAGCGGCCCAGGGGGCCGCTACGCCAATCAGTAACGACAGACTCAGGAGATGAGTTCTGCAGCTACTAATCATGTGATTCTCTTAGTAAACCAGTACTGCACGACGGTTTTTAGCATACGCTGATTCGTCGTGGCCCAGTACGGCTGGTTTCTCTTTACCGTAAGAAACGATAGAGATCTGGTCAGCAGAAACGCCTTTACCCTGCAGGTACATTTTCACTGCGCTGGCACGACGTTCGCCCAGGGCGATGTTGTACTCAGGGGTACCGCGCTCATCCGCGTGGCCTTCTACAGTGACTTTGTAAGACGGGTTGCTACGCAGGAAGTTTGCGTGCGCGTCCAGCATCTGTGCGAATTCAGACTGGATTTCATATTTGTCCAGGCCGAAGTACACGATGTTGTTTTTCTGCAGTTCCTGCATCTGCAGGCGAGCCTGCTCGTCAGAAGACATGTTGCCGCTGTTCAGGCCGCTGTTAGAACCGTCACCAAGACCGTTAGTCTGGTCGTTGTTGTTGTTCTTGTGTGAGCTACATGCAGCTACTGCGATCACTGGCAGTGCCAGCATTAAGCCTTTCAGCACTTTATTCAGTTGCATTTCATAATTCCTATTATAGTTTGCCATACATAATTATTTATGCATCACAGATACGGCGACCAGGCAGGAAATTTGACCTGTCCATCGGTTGCCGGAAGACGCGCTTTGAAACGCCCGTCGGTTGACACTAACTGCAGAATTGAACCCATGCCCTGAGTGGAGCTGTAGATTACCATGGTGCCGTTCGGTGCCAGACTTGGCGTTTCATCCAGGAACGTGTCCGTTAATTGTTGAACGGCTCCCGTTACCAGATCCTGTCGTGCGACGTGTTGAGCGCCGCCGTTGGTGCTAATCATCACCAAAGATTTACCATCAGAGCTGACGTCTGCGTCCTGGTTCTGTGAACCTTCCCAGGTAATACGCTGAGGCGTGCCGCCGCCTGCGCTGACTTTATAGATTTGTGGACGGCCGGCCTGGTCAGAGGTATAGGCCAGGTTCTGGCTGTCCGGGTACCAGGTCGGTTCGGTGCTGTTGTAGCGGCCGTCGGTAACCTGACGGATCTGGCCGGAGCCGATATCCATCACATAGATGTTCAGGCTGCCGGTCTTGGACAGGGCAAACGCCAGCTTGCTGCCGTCCGGTGAGAAGGCCGGTGCGCCATTGTGGCGTGGGAACGAAGCTACCTGACGGATAGCACCGTTGGCCAGCGTCTGGATCACCAGCGCTGATTTACCGCTCTCAAACGTCACGTAGGCCACTTTACTGCCATCCGGAGACCAGGCCGGTGACATCAGCGGCTCAGGTGAACGGTGCACCACGAAGGTGTTGTAGCCGTCGTAGTCGGACACGCGCAGCTCATACGGGAACTGGCCGCCGTTGGTCTGCACCACGTAAGCGATACGGGTACGGAACGCGCCTTTGATACCGGTCAGCTTCTCAAAGCTTTCGTCACTGGCGGTGTGCGCAGCATAACGTAACCACTGTTTGGTCACCTTAAACTGGTTCTGTGCCAGTACCGTGCCCGGATTACCGGCGGTATCAACCAGCTGGTAAGAGACGAGGTAGCTGCCGTCCGCGCCAGGCTGCACCTGACCGACTACGACCGCGTCGATACCCAGTGCGGTCCAGGCCGCTGGCTGCACCTCAGCCGCCGAGGTCGGCTGCTGAGGCAGACGCGAGCGGTCCAGCGGGTTGAATTTGCCGCTGTTGCGCAGGTCAGCGGCTACGATGCCACCAATATCTTCAGGGGCTGCACCCGGACCATCCCATTTGAACGGCACCACGCCGATCGGACGTGCGGTATTCACACCCTGAGTAATCTCAATACGTACTTCTGCCTGCGCAACCGCGACAAACAGCAGTAAAAAACTCAGCGCTACACGAAATGCCTGCTTCATTATTTCTCCCTTATCCGGGTATCACACCCACGATAATTAGCCTTGTATCAACAAACCTAAGAGTACGGCATGTTGCTCAGAGTTCAACACACCGCTGGTAAACGCACGTTTACGGTTTGAATTCCAGCGTCGCGTTTTTAACCGCCTGCCACACTTCCGGACTCGGTGGCTTCGGAATTCTTGCCGAATTAGCCGCGTTGATGGCTGCCTGACAGAGTGCCGGGTCACCACCTGCGGACTTGGCAGAAATCAGCAGACCATCCGATCCCAGGCTGATACGCACATCGCAGGTTTTGCCCGCAAAGGTATCAGCATCGTAAAACTTGCTCTGAATCGCGCCTTTCACCTGGCCCAGGTAGCTGTCGATCGCGGCACCTGAAGCGCCCGCTTTCTTCTGGTTACCTTCACCCGGTGCGGCACCGGCACCCCCGCCCGCTTTACCTGATTTCGGCGCATTCTTACCTGAAGTCAGGTCGCCGAGCAGATCGCCCACGTCACCGGCCTCTTTCGCCGCCTCAGCTGCCGCTTTCTTCTTCGCGGCGGCATCGGCTTTGGCTTTGGCTGCCGCATCGGCCTTGGCTTTCGCAGCAGCATCGGCTTTCGCTTTCGCCTCGGCGGCAGCCTTCTCTTTAGCCTCTGCCGCAGCTTGTTCTTTCGCTTCTGCGGCAGCCTGTGCTTTGGCTTCTGCTGCTGCGGCTTTCGCTTCCGCAGCGGCCTGTGCCTTGGCTTCCGCCGCCGCCTGGACTTTCGCTTCCTGCGCCGCTTTCGCATCCGCAGCCGCTTTGGCTTTAGCATCGGCAGCAGCTTTTACTTTAGCTGCTTCTGCGGCAGCCTGCTTAGCCTGTTCTTCCGCTTTTTTCTTCGCATCGGCAGCCGCCGCTTTGGCGTCTTCCTGCGCTTTTTTCTGTGCATCAGCGGCGGCTTTCGCCTGGGCATCCGCCTGCGCTTTCGCATCGGCTTTGGCTTTTGCAGCGGCGTCTGCTGACGCTTTCGCCTGGGCATCGGCTTCGGCTTTGGCTTCAGCCTTCGCTTTCGCGGCGGCGGCTTCGGCCTGCTTCTGCTCCTGCTGGGCCTGCTTCGCGGCTTCCTGCGCCTGTTTCTGCTCGGCTGCCTGCTCGGCCGCTTCCGCTTTGGCCTGTTCAGCCGCCTGCAGACGCTCTTTCTCCAGCTGTTTCAGCCGCTGCTGTTCTGCCGCCTGTTTCTGCTGCAGCTCTTCCGCCTGCTGTTTCGCCTGCTTCTGGCGCTGCTGCTCGGCGCGTTTGCTGTCACTCTGTTGATTCTGCTGGCGATTATACTGTTCTACCACCGCACCAGGATCGACCATGACGGCACTGATATCACTACCGCCGCCACCGCCGCCGCTGGCGTCGAGATTTTCGTCAAACGAGCTCCATACCAGCAGAGCGATCAGCACAACATGCAGGATCACTGAGAGGGTTATCGCACGTTTTAACTTATCGTTTTGCTCGGTTGCCTTCGACACTCTCGATTCCCAAAAACGGTTCGAATGAATTAAATCGGCTGCGTCATTAATCCGACAGACTTCACGCCTGCCTGATGCAGCAAGTTAAGCGCCTTGATGATCTCTTCGTAGGGCACCTCTTTCGCACCGCCGATCAGGAACACGGTCTTCGGATCGGCAGTGATACGACGCTGTGCTTCGGCGACGACCTGCTCAGACGGTAACTGCTCCATGCGGTCGTGATCGACCACCAGGCTGTACTGCCCGACGCCGGACACTTCAACAATCACCGGCGGATTATCATTGGTGGAGACGGTTTTGGAATCTGTTGCGTCCGGAAGATCGACCTCAACGCTCTGGGTAATGATCGGTGCGGTTGCCATGAAGATCAGCAGCAGCACCAGCAGTACGTCCAGCAGCGGAACGATGTTGATCTCAGACTTCATGTCGCGACGACCGCGACCACGCGTTCTGGCCATGTGAAACCTCCGACTTACTTGCTGGCGTCGCTGGTGAAAGCCTGACGGTGCAGGATAGCCGTGAACTCTTCCATAAAGTTGTCGTAGTTCTGCTCCAGCTTGTTCACGCGCAGGGTCAGACGGTTATAAGCCATAACCGCCGGGATCGCCGCAAACAGACCAATCGCGGTGGCGATCAGCGCTTCGGCAATACCCGGTGCCACCATCTGCAGGGTGGCCTGTTTTACCGCACCGAGAGCGATAAAAGCGTGCATGATCCCCCATACCGTACCAAACAGGCCGATATACGGGCTGATTGAACCGACGGTGCCGAGGAACGGAATATGGTTTTCCAGCGCTTCCAGCTCACGGTTCATCGAGATGCGCATGGCACGGGTCGCCCCTTCCACTACCGCTTCCGGCGCGTGGTTATTCGCGCGGTGCAGGCGGGCAAACTCTTTGAAGCCGGCGTAGAAAATCTGCTCCGAACCCCCGAGCTCATCGCGTCGGGCCTGACTCTCCTGGTAGAGGCGCGACAGTTCGATACCCGACCAGAACTTATCTTCGAAAGCGTCTGCATCCCGTGTCGCCGCATTCAGAATACGGGTGCGCTGAATGATCACCGCCCAGGAGGCGATGGAGAATCCGATTAAAATTAACATGATCAGTTTTACCAGAAGGCTCGCCTTCAGGAACAAATCAAGAACATTCATGTCAGCCACTGCTTGAACTCCGCGACAATAGACTTGGGAAGCGCTATCGGCTTCATTAGATGTGGATTGATGCAGGCAATAAGGACTTCTGCTTCATTGAGTACACGCCCATCGGCATTCAGAATGCGCTGAGCGAACGTCATGGTCGTGCGGCTCATGGCAATCACCTGGCACTCCACGCTGAGCAGATCGTCCAGACGTGCGGCAGCAAGGTAATCGACCGTCATTCGACGCACGACAAAGGACACCTGCTGTTCCAGCAGTGCCTGTTGATTGAAATGGCGCTGACGCAGCATCTCAGTGCGTGCCCGTTCATAAAAAGCAACGTAGCTGGCGTGGTAAACCACGCCGCCGGCATCTGTGTCTTCATAGTAGACCCGCACCGGCCATCGAAACAGCGTTGTACTCACTCTACATCCCGGTAATGCATTAAACGTTGGTACCCGAAAACGTTGCTACTATACGCAAGAGCATAGGGCTTGGGAATGGATTGCCAGAGGGGAACGAAAATAATTATTGAACGGTAACAACTTATTGGAAGTCAGTACGTTTGGCAAACAAAGATTGACAATTATAGAGGTAAAAACAGACAAACATCGGTTAGATTGTCGACAGTACACCTGGCCGATTGGGCAGCCAGGCATTGGCGGACGGTAACCGTATTAGCAATAGAAGAAAACGATGCCGCAGACCAGCAGGACTAACGCCGGCAGCGGCGAAAATACCCCCTGCCAGCGCAGGCGCCGCGGGCTGAAGCCGACGCCGTGGATCACCCCACTGCACACCGCCCAGATCAGCAACGGCCCCTGCCAGATAGCCAGATGGCCGCTGTTGGCGGCAAAGCGCGCCGGGTCCCAGAAGATACAGCCCGCCAGCAGCAGCGCGGCGGCCAGCGACAGCGCCCGCAGGGGGCATCTGTCCATCATTTGATACAGACGGCTTACCCCCTGCCCCATTACTGGTCGCCTTCTGCGTTGCTGGCCTCAACATGTTCCAGCGCCAGCGCGGTGATAATTCCGAAGGCACAGGCCAGCAGCGTGCCAAGGATCCAGGCAAAGTACCACATGATATCGCTCCTATTCAGTAGAGTGAGTGGGTGTTGTTTTCAATCTGTTCATTGGTCACCCGGCCGAACATCTTCCAGTAACACCAGCTGGTATAGATGAGGATCAGCGGCACGAAGATCATCGCGGCCACGGTCATCACCTTCAGCGTCAGCAGCGTCGAGGTCGCATCCCACATCGTCAGGCTGGCACCCGGCACGGTGCTGGAGGGCATCACGAACGGGAACATCGCTACGCCGGCCGTCAGGATCACACAGGCCAGCGTCAGTGAGGAGAACAGGAACGCCCAGGCGCCTTTCTCCAGCCGTGAAAACAGGATGGTCAGCAGCGGTAGCACCACGCCCAGTAACGGAATCAGCCACAGTACCGGCGTGTGATTGAAATTAACCAGCCAGGCACCGGCCTCGCGGCCCACCGTTTTCAGCAGCGGATTGGAGACGCCGTTGTGATCCAGCGCCGAGGTCACCACGTAGCCATCGATACCATAAACTACCCAGACGCCGGCCAGCGCGAAACAGACCATCATCACCAGCGCGGAAATTTGCGCCGCGCAGCGGGCACGCTGATGCAGTACGCCAACGGTGCGCATCTGCAGGTAGGTCGCTCCCTGTGCCAGAATCATGGTCAGGCTGACGATGCCGGCCAGCAGGCCAAACGGATTCAGCAGCTGGAAGAAATTGCCGGTATAGAACAGACGCAGGTCACTGTCGATATGGAACGGCACGCCCTGCAGCAGGTTGCCAAAAGCCACACCGATCACCAGCGGCGGCACAAAGCTGCCGATGAAGATGCCCCAGTCCCACATGCCGCGCCAGCGCGAGTCTTCAATCTTTGAACGGTAGTCAAAGCCCACTGGACGAAAGAACAGCGAGGCCAGCACCAGGATCATTGCCACGTAAAAACCGGAGAACGCCGCAGCGTAGACCATTGGCCAGGCGGCGAACAGCGCACCACCGGCGGTGATCAGCCACACCTGGTTGCCATCCCAGTGTGGCGCAATGCTGTTAATCATCACTCGTCGCTCGGTATCGGTGCGGCCGAGAATGCGGGTCAGCATGCCGACCCCCATGTCGAAGCCGTCGGCGACCGCGAAGCCGATAAACAGGATGCCGATAAGCAGCCACCAGATAAAACGCATCAGTTCATAAGTTAACATCGCTTTGTTTCTCCCTTAACGTACGGTCTGCAAACGTGGCTCGGGCTGTTCATAGTGATAGCGTCCGGTCTTCAGGCTGCTCGGCCCAAGACGGGCAAACCTGAACATCAGGTACATCTCCGCTACGATGAACAGCGTGTAGAGCCCGCAGATTAGTCCCATTGAAAACAGCAAATCCCCGGCGGTAAGCGATGAGTTAGCGACAGCCGTTGGTAATACTTCACCAATTGCCCACGGCTGACGGCCATATTCGGCAACAAACCAGCCAGATTCGATAGCAATCCACGGCAGTGGAATACCGTACAGCGCGCATTTCAGCAACAGTGGCCACTGACCGATGCGGTTACGGATCACCGTCCAGAAGGAGAGTCCGATGATCAGCAGCATCAGCATGCCGCTGGCAACCATAATACGGAATGAGAAATAAAGCGGTGCAACACGTGGTATTGAGTCCTGTACCGCCTGTTTTATTTGCGCTTCGCTGGCATCCGCAACTGCTGGCGTATAGCGCTTCAGCAGCAGCCCGTAACCGAGATCCTGTTTCGCCGCATTAAAGGCCGTACGCACCGCCGGATCCTGGCTACCCCCACGCAGTTCCTGCAGCAGGGTGTAAGCTTTCATCCCGTTGCGGATACGCACTTCGTGCTGGCTCATCAGCTCTTTCAGGCCGGTGACCTGTTTATCGACGGAACGGGTGGCAATCAGCCCCAGCGCCCACGGGATCTGAATGGCGAAGTGATTTTCCTGTTTGTCCTGGTCGGGAATGCCGAACAGGGTAAAGGCCGCGGGTGCCGGCTGGGTTTCCCACTCAGCTTCAATGGCGGCCAGTTTGGTTTTCTGCACGTCACCGATTTCGTAGCCGGACTCATCCCCCAGCACGATGACTGACAGAATCGCCGCCATACCGAAGCTGGCGGCCACCGCAAACGAGCGTTTGGCAAAGGCGACGTCGCGGCCGCGCAGCAGGTAGTAAGCGCTGACCCCGAGAATAAACATCGCGCCGCAGGTGTAGCCTGCCGCCACGGTGTGGACGAATTTCACCTGTGCGACCGGGTTGAGCACCAGCTCGGAGAAGCTGACCATCTCCATGCGCATGGTTTCCCAGTTGAACTCAGAGGCTACCGGGTTCTGCATCCAGCCGTTGGCCACCAGAATCCACAGCGCCGACAGGTTTGAGCCCAGCGCCACCAGCCAGGTAACCGCCATATGCTGCACTTTACCCAGCCGATCCCAGCCAAAGAAGAACAGGCCAACAAAGGTGGATTCAAGGAAGAACGCCATCAGGCCTTCGATCGCCAGCGGCGCACCGAAGATATCGCCAACGTAGTGCGAGTAATAGGACCAGTTGGTGCCGAACTGGAACTCCATAGTCAGTCCGGTGGCCACGCCCAGCGCAAAGTTAATGCCAAATAACTTGCCCCAGAACTTAGTCATATCTTTATAAATTTGTTTACCTGACAGGACGTAGATCGTCTCCATAATGGCCAGTAAAAACGCCATACCCAGCGTCAGTGGCACAAACAGGAAATGATACATCGCCGTCAATGCAAACTGTAAACGTGACAGTTCGACAATATCAAACATGATAACTCCTTGCTCCGCTAAAGGGAGCAGCCTTAAATAAATGAGTCAGAAACGCATTTACTTATTCGTGCCCCCGGTAATAACGAAAACCGCGTTCCTGAACCCTGGCTACAGGCGCAATGCAGCACGCCTCAGCGCAGCTGAGCCCCAGGGCAAAGACGGATTTAAAATTTCTGGTGGTGAGATTGCGCAGTGATGATACGCCTTTCTCCCCACAGGATTAAAGTGGTTTTCGATGACAATATTCTTTTCTTGTCTTACATCAAAATTCAATGAATCAACGATCTATCCATCATTGATGTGGCGCAATTTAACCCTATCGGAGACGGCAATTCCAGATAAATACCCAGGTATAAATCGGCATTTATTGATCCAGAATAATAATCTGACGAGGCAACTGTGCCGGAGAGGAGAGTTGTGAAATTATTGTATAACTTTATAAAGTAAAAGGTGAATGCACCATCCGCTTATGCCACCTGTTACGGTAAATGATAATTCCCGTAATTTAAAATTTTATTAACCAGGCCAGCCAGCCCGTGGCTTTGCGCTACCTGCCGCCGGAAGAAACAAAAAGGGCCGCCCGAAGGCAGCCCTGATATCGCAAGAGTTTAGCTTACTGTGGCAGTACGGCTTTCACCGCGTCGCCGATGTCCGCCAGGCTACGCACGGTTTTCACACCGGCCGCTTCCAGCGCAGCAAACTTCTCGTCTGCGGTGCCTTTGCCACCGGCGATAATCGCACCGGCGTGGCCCATACGCTTGCCTTTCGGCGCGGTAACGCCGGCGATATAGCCGACGACCGGCTTGGTCACGTACTCTTTGATAAACGCTGCGGCTTCTTCTTCCGCGCTGCCGCCAATCTCACCGATCATCACGATCGCTTCGGTCTGCGGGTCATCCTGGAACAGTTTCAGGATGTCGATGAAGTTTGAACCTGGGATCGGGTCACCGCCGATACCGACGCAGGTCGACTGGCCGTAGCCGATGTCGGTGGTCTGCTTGACTGCTTCATAGGTCAGGGTACCGGAACGGGAAACGATGCCGATACGGCCCGGCTGGTGAATGTGGCCAGGCATGATGCCGATTTTACATTCGCCTGGAGTGATGACACCCGGGCAGTTCGGGCCAATCATGCGCACGCCGGCTTCATCCAGCTTCACCTTCACGGTCAGCATATCCAGCGTCGGGATGCCTTCGGTGATGGTGATGATCAGTTTGATGCCCGCTTCAATCGCTTCCAGGATACCGTCTTTGCAGAACGGAGCCGGAACGTAGATCACCGAGGCGGTGGCGCCGGTGGCTTCTACCGCTTCGCGCACGGTGTTAAACACCGGCAGGCCAAGGTGCTCAGTGCCGCCTTTACCCGGAGTGACGCCGCCAACCAGCTGCGTACCGTAGGCCAGCGCCTGCTCAGAGTGGAAGGTACCCTGACCGCCGGTGAAACCCTGGCAGATCACTTTGGTGTTTTTATCGATCAAAATGGACATTATTTACCCTCCGCTGCGGCAACAACGCGCTGTGCCGCGTCACTCAGGCTGGTTGCTGCAATAATATTCAATCCGCTGTCTGCCAGTTTTTTCGCGCCCAGCTCAGCATTGTTACCTTCCAGACGGACCACAACCGGTACGTTGACGCCGACTTCTTCCACGGCACCGATGATACCGTCAGCAATCAGGTCACAGCGAACGATGCCGCCGAAGATGTTAACGAAGACCGCTTTCACCGCATCGTCAGACAGGATGATTTTAAAGGCTTCGGTCACGCGCTCTTTGGTCGCGCCGCCGCCAACGTCCAGGAAGTTGGCCGGCTGGCCACCGCTCAGCTTCACGATGTCCATGGTGCCCATCGCCAGACCGGCTCCGTTAACCATGCAGCCGATATTGCCTTCCAGCGCCACGTAGTTCAGTTCCCACTGCGTTGCGTGGGCTTCACGGGCATCTTCCTGGCTTGGGTCACGCATTTCGCGCAGCTCAGGCTGACGGAACATGGCGTTGCTGTCGGCGGTCAGTTTACCGTCGAGACACACCAGGTCGCCCTGCTTAGTGATCACCAGCGGGTTGATCTCAACCAGCGCCAGGTCGCGCTCCAGGAACAGCGTCGCCAGACCCATAAAGATCTTGGTGAACTGGCCAACCTGCTTACCGGTCAGGCCCAGCTTGAACGCCAGCTCACGGCCCTGGTAAGGCTGTGGACCGGTCAGCGGGTCCAGCGCCATTTTGTGGATCAGATGCGGAGTCTCTTCCGCCACTTTCTCGATTTCCACGCCGCCTTCGGTTGAGGCCATAAACACTACGCGACGGGTCGCACGGTCCACTACGGCACCCAGGTACAGCTCTTTGTCGATATCGGTCGCTGCTTCAACCAGGATCTGATTAACCGGCTGACCGCCTGCGTCAGTCTGATAGGTCACCAGGTTTTTGCCCAGCCAGTTTTCGGCGAACGCACGAATGTCTTCTTTGCTGTTAACAACCTTCACGCCGCCCGCTTTACCGCGGCCACCGGCATGAACCTGACATTTCACAACCCACGGGCCGGCGCCAATTTTAGAGGCGGCTTCTTCAGCTTCACGTGGCGTGGTGCAGGCGTAACCGGTTGGTGCCGGTAAGCCATACCGTGCAAACAACTGTTTTGCCTGATATTCGTGTAAGTTCATGATGTTCTATCCATTCAGGTCTGAAAAGACTTAGCCACCGTTGTGGCTACACATAGAACAGAGCACGGCGCTGGCCGTGCTCTGCAAGGTTTAAACGTCCAGCAGCAGACGCGCCGGATCTTCCAGCAGCTCTTTAATCGCCACCAGGTAACCCACGGACTCACGTCCGTCGATCAGGCGGTGGTCGTAAGAGAGCGCCAGATACATCATCGGCTGGATCACCACCTGACCATTCACCGCCATCGGACGATCTTTGATCGCGTGCATACCAAGGATCGCACTCTGCGGTGGGTTGATGATCGGCGTCGACATCAGCGAACCGAATACGCCGCCGTTGGTGATGGTGAAGTTACCGCCGGTCAGCTCCTCAACGGTCAGCTTGCCGTCACGGCCTTTAATCGCCAGCTCTTTGATTTTCTTCTCGATGTCCGACATGCTCAACGCATCAACGTCTTTCAGTACCGGCGTCACCAGGCCACGCGGCGTGGAGACGGCGATGCTGACGTCGAAGTAGTTGTGGTAGACCACATCTTCACCGTCGATCGAGGCGTTCACTTCCGGATAACGCTTCAGCGCTTCTACCACCGCTTTGATGTAGAAGGACATAAAGCCCAGGCGCACGCCGTGGCGCTTCTCGAAGGCATCTCCGTACTGCTTACGCAGTGCCATGATCGGCTGCATGTTGACTTCATTGAAGGTGGTCAGCATCGCGGTGCTGTTTTTCGCCTGCAGCAGACGTTCGGCCACGCGCTTACGCAGGCGGGTCATCGGTACACGCTTCTCGCTGCGGCCTGCCTGCACCACCGGTGCAGTCTCAGGTGCTTTGGCAGCAGGGGCTTTCGCCTGAGCCTGTGCCAGATGTTTTTCCACATCTTCACGGGTCAGACGGCCACCGACGCCGGTGCCTTTAATGGCAGACGCATCGAGGTTGTGCTCGGCGATCAGGCGGCGAATGGCCGGGCTGAGCGCGTCGTTGCTTTCTTCATCCAGCGAGGCAGTCTGACGCTGGGCTGGCGTAGAGTCCTTGCTTTCGGTTTTAACCGAGGTCTCTTTGCCGCCGCTGTTGCCTTCTTTCAGGCGCCCCAGCAACTGGCGAGAGGTGACGGTGGCACCTTCGTCTTCAAGGATGGCTTCCAGCACGCCGTCCGCAGCAGCAGGCACTTCCAGGATCACTTTGTCAGTTTCAATTTCCACCAGCACTTCATCACGGGTCACCGCATCACCCGGCTTTTTATGCCAGGTGGCGACGGTTGCATCAGCAACGGATTCAGGCAGGTCGGGAACAAGAATATCTACGCTACTCATTTTCTTTCCTTTAATTAATCTACGTTCAGCGCGTCATTAACCAGATCTTGCTGCTGCTGCTGGTGAACGGACATGTAACCCACGGCCGGCGATGCGGATGCAGGACGACCGGCATAACGTAATGAAGCCCCAAATGGCACGATTTCGCGGAAATGGTGCTGGCTGCAGTACCATGCGCCCTGATTCAGCGGCTCTTCCTGACACCAGACAAAATCATGAACATGGGCATACGGCTGCAACGCTTCCTGTACGGCTTTGTGCGGGAACGGATAGAGCTGTTCGATACGCACAATCGCCACATTGCTTTGCTCATTTTTACGGCGTTTTTCCAGCAGGTCGTAATAGACTTTACCGGAACAGAGCACTACGCGCTTCACGCCCTGCGGGTCGAGATCGTCGATCTCGCCAATCGCCGGACGGAAGGCTCCGTCGGCCAGCTCTTCCAGCGACGAGACCGCCAGCGGATGGCGCAGCAGCGACTTCGGCGACATCACCACCAGCGGACGGCGCATACCACGCAACGCCTGGCGACGCAGCATATGGTAAACCTGCGCCGGCGTGGACGGCACGCACACCTGCATATTCTGCTCGGCGCAAAGTTGCAGATAGCGTTCCAGACGCGCGGAGGAGTGCTCAGGGCCCTGGCCTTCGTAGCCGTGCGGCAGCAGCATCACCAGGCCACACATACGGCCCCACTTCTGCTCGCCGGAGCTGATGAACTGGTCGATCACCACCTGCGCACCGTTGGCGAAGTCACCGAACTGCGCTTCCCAGATGGTCAGGGTACGCGGCTCTGCCGTTGCATAGCCGTACTCGAACGCCAGTACCGCTTCTTCCGACAGCACGGAGTCCCAGACCTTAAACACGCCCTGGCCGTTGTGCACGTGCTGCAGCGGGGTGTAAGTCGAGCCGTTGGACTGGTTATGGATCACCGCATGACGGTGGAAGAAGGTGCCACGGCCCATGTCTTCACCTGAGAGGCGGCACGGAATACCTTCATCAACCAGCGTGGCGTAGGCCAGGTTTTCTGCTGCGCCCCAGTCGAACGGCTTGTTGCCGGCGGCCATTTCAGCGCGATCGTTGTAGATTTTCGCCACGCGGGACTGCATCTCAACCGCGTCCGGCACCGTGCTGATGCGTTTCGCCAGCGACTGCAGACGCTGCGGGTCCAGTTTTTCCGGATACCCTTCATCCCAGTCGTGATTCAGATACGGTGACCAGGTAAAGGAGTGCAGGCTCATCGGACGCCATGCCGGCACCACGCATTCACCGGCATCCAGCGCGTCACGGTACAGGTTGACCATTTCCGTGGCATCTTCCAGGCTGGCAACCTGTTCAGATTCCAGCTTGTCCGCGTAGATTTTACGCGGAGTCGGGTGTTTCTTGATCTTCTGGTACATCACCGGCTGGGTGGCGCTAGGCTCATCCGCTTCGTTGTGACCATGACGGCGGTAACACACCAGATCGATAAACACGTCGCGTTTAAAGGTGTTACGGAAATCCAACGCCAGGCGGGTGACAAAGGCCACCGCTTCCGGATCGTCCGCGTTAACGTGGAAGATCGGGGCCAGCACCATTTTACCGATGTCGGTACAGTACTGGCTTGAACGGGCGTCTTTCGGATTAGAGGTGGTGAAACCAACCTGGTTGTTGATCACGATACGCACGGTACCGCCCACTTCATAACCGCGGGCCGCCGACATGTTCAGCGTTTCCTGCACCACGCCCTGGCCGATCACCGCCGCATCACCGTGGATGGTAATCGGCAGCACTTTGTTGGAACCCGGTTCATCCATGCGGTCAAGACGCGCACGCACCGAGCCCATCACCACCGGGCTGACGATCTCAAGGTGAGAAGGGTTAAACGCCAGCGCCAGGTGTACCATGCCGCCGGGGGTTTCCACGTCGGACGAGAAGCCCATATGGTACTTAACGTCACCGGTGCCGAGGTGTTCTTTATGCTTGCCGGAGAACTCGTCGAACAGATCCTGGGGCCTTTTGCCCAGCACGTTAATCAGCACGTTCAGACGGCCGCGGTGCGCCATACCCAGCACCACTTCACGCGTACCGCTCTTGCCGGCATGATGGATCATGTCGTTGAGCATCGGCACCAGCGCGTCGCCGCCTTCCAGGGAGAAACGCTTCGCACCGGGGAATTTCGCGCCCAGATAGCGCTCCAGCCCTTCCGCTGCGGTCAGCTGTTGCAGGAAGCCCTTCTTCTCTTCAGAGGAGAAGGAAGCCTGCCCCACCACCGATTCGATACGCTGCTGGATCCAGCGTTTCTCTTCCGTGTTGGTCATATGCATGTACTCGGCCCCGATCGAGCCGCAGTAGGTCTGTTTCAGCGCGGCGTACAGATCGGCCAGCTTCAGCGTCTCTTTGCCGATCGCAAACGAGCCTACGTTGAAGCTTTCCTGCAGGTCGGCATCGGTCAGGCCGTGCCAGGCCGGATCGAGATCCGGCACCGTATCCTGCTTCCACAGGCCTAACGGATCGAGATTGGCCTGCTGATGGCCGCGGAAACGGAAGGCGTTGATCAGCTGCAGGACCTTTACCTGTTTGGCATTGGTTTCCGGATCGCTGACGGAGGCCGTGTAGCGCGTAGCATCTTTCGCCAGACGGCGGAAGTATTCACGCGTGGTGGAATGAAACTGCTCTGGTTTAACTCCCGTCCCCGGAAGCTGCTGGAAAAGCGATTTCCAGGCATCGTCAACAGAGTCAGGATCGGTCAGGAAGTCCTCATAGAGCTGCTCTATGTAGGACTGGTTCGCGCCGGCCAGCCAGGATGAGTCCAGCCAGGGTTTCATCGCGCTGTTCTGCATTGTGATCCCTTAAGCATTATGCTTTTTTTCGCCGTGGTTATTGAAGGAACCTTTGCAAGTCCCGTGCCGCGTTAACGGCTTACCATATACGGTTCTTCGATACGAGCAGCGGCCCGTAAGGGAACCTTTGCGAGACGTCTCAGGCGGCAAATCAGCCCAAAACACCTTCCAAAGATCGCCTGTTAAAACACCGGGAACCTGAGGTTCCCGGATATGCACGTCATCCTTCACGCTGCCTCTGCGTTGGCTGCTCTCATTCACCCCAGTCACATAGCGGCCTATGCTCCCGGGGATTCACTCGTTTGCCGCCTTGATGCACCCTGAATGATTTTGTGCATATTTTTGCCGTTATGCGCCCCGTTGCAGCAGCATCGACTTGATATGGCCGATGGCTTTGGTCGGGTTGAGCCCTTTCGGACACACGCTCACACAGTTCATAATGCTGTGACAGCGGAATACGCTGAAAGCATCGTTCAGATTATCCAGACGGGCATCCGTTTCGGTATCACGGCTGTCAATCAGGAAACGGTACGCCGCCAGCAGGCCAGCCGGACCGACGAACTTGTCGGGGTTCCACCAGAACGACGGGCACGAGGTTGAACAACAGGCACAAAGTATACACTCGTACAGGCCATCCAGTTTTTCACGCTGCTCAGGGGCCTGTAAATGCTCCCTGGACGGTGGATTTTTCCCATTATTCAACAGGTAAGGCTTAATCTTCTCATACTGAGCATAGAATTGCCCCATGTCCACCACCAAATCGCGGATCACCGGCAGGCCGGGCAGCGGGCGGATAACAATTTTCTGCTTGCCGTTCCCCAGCGCGGACACCGGGGTAATGCAGGCGAGGCCATTTTTACCATTCATGTTGATGCCGTCTGAGCCACAGACGCCTTCACGGCAGGAGCGACGGAAGGCCAGCGTCGGATCCTGCTCTTTCAGACGCATCAGCGCGTCCAGCAGCATCATGTCACGGCCGTCTTCCGACTCCAGCGTATAATCCTGCATGCGCGGCGCATCATCGACATCCGGGTTGTAGCGATAGATGGAAAATTCGAGTTTCATGTCTCTCTCCGCAAACTAGTAGGTACGCGCTTTCGGCGGGAAGGCCGCACGCAGTTTCGGTTGCATGTTCACTTCACGGCGCGTCATGCTGTCGTTTTGCGGCAGATACAGGGTATGGCATAACCAGTTCGCATCGTCACGCTCAGGGTAATCGAAGCGGCTGTGCGCGCCACGGCTTTCGGTGCGGAAGTTGGCCGACAGCGCGGTGGCATAAGCCGTTTCCATCAGGTTATCCAGCTCCAGGCACTCCACACGCTGGGTGTTGAAGTCACTGGAACGATCGTCCAGGCGGGCGTTGTGCAGACGTTCACGCAGCACTTTCAGCTCCTCCAGCCCTTTCGCCATCGCATCACCTTCACGGAACACCGAGAAGTTGTTCTGCATGCAGGACTGCAGCGCTTTACGCAGCTCGGCCGGGTCTTCACCGGTGGTGTTGTTGTCCCAGCGGTTGTAGCGCGCCATCGCAGCGTTAACTTCATCTTCGGTGGCGTCACGCAGGGTTCCCTGCTCGGCGATCGATTCCGCCAGATGCAGGCCTGCCGCGCGGCCAAATACCACCAGGTCCAGCAGCGAGTTGCCGCCAAGACGGTTAGCACCGTGCACCGAAACGCAGGCGATCTCACCGACCGCAAACAGGCCCGGGATCAGCACGTCTTCACCCTGCTCGTTGACCGTCAGTGCCTGGCCGCTGACGCGGGTAGGAATACCGCCCATCATATAGTGGCAGGTTGGGATCACCGGAATCGGCTCTTTGACCGGGTCGACGTGGGCAAAGGTGCGCGACAGTTCAAGGATGCCCGGCAGGCGAGCTTCCAGCACATCCTTACCGAGGTGGTCCAGTTTCAGCTTGGCGTGCGGGCCCCACGGGCCATCGCAGCCGCGGCCTTCGCGGATTTCGATCATGATGGAACGCGCGACCACGTCACGACCGGCGAGATCTTTGGCATTCGGTGCGTAACGCTCCATAAAGCGCTCGCCGTGTTTGTTCAGCAGGTAACCGCCTTCCCCACGGCAGCCTTCAGTCACCAGCACGCCCGCGCCGGCGATGCCGGTCGGGTGGAACTGCCACATTTCCATATCCTGCAATGGCACGCCGGCGCGCAGCGCCATACCGACGCCGTCACCGGTACAGATATGGGCGTTGGTGGTGGACTGGTAGATGCGTCCGGCACCGCCGGTGGCCAGCACCGTTGCCTTGGCCTTGAAGTAAACCACTTCACCGTCTTCGATATTCATCGCGGTGCAACCGACCACCGCACCGTCAGCATTCTTCACCAGGTCCAGCGCATACCATTCAGAGAAGATAGTGGTGTGGTTTTTCAGGTTCTGCTGGTAGAGGGTGTGCAGCAGGGCGTGACCGGTACGGTCTGCCGCCGCCGCGGTGCGTGCCGCCTGCTCGCCGCCGAAGTTTTTCGACTGGCCACCAAACGGGCGCTGATAGATACGGCCATCGTCCAGGCGGGAGAACGGCAGACCCATATGTTCCAGTTCCAGAATCGCTTCCGGACCGGTTTTACACATATATTCAATCGCGTCCTGGTCACCGATATAGTCGGAGCCTTTAACGGTGTCGTACATGTGCCATTCCCAGTCATCTTCATGGGTGTTACCCAGCGCAACGGTGATACCGCCCTGCGCAGACACGGTATGGGAACGGGTTGGAAATACTTTAGACAGCAGGGCACAGCTCTGGCCCGACTGGGAGATCTGTAAGGCGGCGCGCATACCTGCACCACCCGCGCCGATCACCACGGCATCAAATTCTCTTACTGGCAACTTCATTACGCACCCCACACGACAACAGTTCCGTAAATTGCATAGACGAACAGCGCGACCACAATCACCAGCTGCAGCACCATACGCAGCGCCAGCGGTTTAATGTAGTCGGTCAGTACCTGCCACATGCCAATCCAGCCATGAACCAGAATGCACAACAGCGTCAGCAACGTGAAAACTTTGGTTACCGGGGAGGCAAAGAAGCCATGCCAGATGTCATAAGTCAGTGGCCCTGACATGATCAGGAAGCCGAGGATATAAAGCACATAAAGGGTCATTACCATGGCGGCAGCGCGCAGCAGCAGCCAGTCATGGATTCCGTTGCGACCCAGTGCAGAAGCGTTACTTACCATACGAGGACTCCTGCAAGAACAGACAGCACGACAGTGATAGCGAAAGCAATATGCGCGGAACGTTTACCCGCCTCTAAGGTTTCTTCCAGGTAGCCGAAATCCATCAGCATGTGGCGAATACCGACCACAATGTGATAAGCGAGCGCAGTGAGAATGCCCCACATAATGAATTTGGCGAAGAAGCTGGTCATCACGGCGGATGCCTGATCGAAACCTTCGGGAGAAGAGAGCGAGAGACCCAGTAACCAGAGCAATATCCCGATCGACACAAAGGTGATCACCCCGGATACGCGGTGGAGAATGGACGCTATTGCAGTTACGGGAAACCGGATCGTAGAGAGATCCAAGTTGACAGGTCTTTGTTTTTTCACGGTTTTGCCCACACAGCCTTTCTTATTTTGCTTCCTCCGGTCCTGAAGGGGGGCTCAGACAGCGTCACACGTGAAACTTTGCGCAGGCACTAAAACTACAAACGTCCAGTGTCAGATAATAGCGCGCATGAAACGCTGGGTGGCTCCTACAGCAGGGTTTTCCGGAGACCTGGCCGCAGTATAGGGGGATCACATTCTTATTACAATTCCCCTACAAACACTTTGGGGAATTTAAAGTGGAACAGTGATCACCCTCACGGATTTTACATTCTACACAAATTTAATTATCTGATTTGACAATACTTCAACAACTTTGTTACAAACGATGCCTCAAAAGGACTATGATGCACAAAAGTTATGGGGATACACTTTCCCCTAAGCACAAGTTATGTAACATTGATGATGATTATCTATAAAGTATCGGGTTTTGGTTATGATGTAGGATATGGCCAAACCGGGTCTTAAACCATGATACGCATCAGGAATGTGCCACCCAGGCCAACGCGCCCGTCACTCTGTACCCTGCACATTATAAGATGCCACAGAGTTGATATCCTTATAGCGCCTGGCAATAAGGCTGGGAGGTTGTGGTTTTCCCGGTGGTAAATGATCCCTGTATAAGGCGCTAAGGAGACTATAAATGGCTGATAAAAAAGCGACGCTAACCCTCGACGGCGAAGCCCCTATTGAGCTGAACGTACTGAAAGGTACGCTGGGCCCGGAAGAGATCGACGTACGAGCTCTGGGCTCTAAAGGGTATTTCACTTTTGACCCTGGCTTCACCTCTACCGCGTCGTGCGAATCCAAAATCACCTTTATCGACGGTGATGAAGGCATTCTGCTGCACCGTGGTTTCCCGATCGACCAGCTGGCCCTGCACTCCAACTATCTGGAAGTATGCTACATCCTGCTGAACGGTGAAGCCCCTACCCCGGAACAGTTCAACGAATTCAAAGTCACCGTGACCCGCCACACCATGTTGCATGAGCAGATCCACCATCTGTTCCGCGGCTTCCGACGTGACTCGCACCCGATGGCGGTGATGTGCGGCGTGACCGGTGCACTGGCGGCGTTCTATCACGATGCGATGGACGTAAACATTGAGCGTCACCGCGAAATCGCCGCGTTCCGCCTGCTGTCGAAAATGCCGACCATGGCAGCGATGTGTTACAAATATTCAATCGGCCAGCCGTTTGCTTATCCGCGTAACGATCTCTCCTATGCCGGCAACTTCCTGCATATGATGTTCTCCACACCGTGCGAAGACTACGTGGTGAACCCGGTGCTGGAACGTGCGATGGACCGGATCTTAATCCTGCACGCCGATCACGAGCAGAACGCGTCGACCTCAACCGTACGTACCGCCGGTTCATCCGGTGCTAACCCGTTTGCCTGCATCGCGGCCGGTATCGCGTCACTGTGGGGGCCTGCACACGGCGGTGCCAACGAAGCCTGCCTGCGCATGCTGGAAGAGATCAGCACCGTAGAGCACATTCCTGAGTTCCTGCGCCGCGCCAAAGACAAAAACGATTCGTTCCGTCTGATGGGCTTCGGTCACCGCGTTTACAAAAACTACGACCCGCGTGCCACCGTAATGCGTGAGACCTGCCATGAAGTGCTCAACGAGCTGGGCATGAAAGATGACCTGCTGGAAGTGGCGATGGAGCTGGAACACATTGCGCTTAATGACCCGTACTTCATCGAGCGTAAGCTGTATCCAAACGTCGACTTCTACTCCGGCATCATCCTTAAGGCGATGGGCATCCCGTCATCCATGTTTACGGTGATCTTCGCCATGGCGCGTACCGTTGGCTGGATCGCCCACTGGAAAGAGATGCATGACGAAGGCGTTAAGATCGCCCGTCCGCGTCAGCTCTACACCGGTTACGAACAGCGTGATTTTACCTCACAGCTGAAGAAGTAATCGCAGAGCGGGGCCTCCCCCGCTCTGGCTGAGCAACGTCAACGAAATGGCCGGAGATCCTCCGGCCATTTTTTTATGGCTGACAAACAGGGCAACGGTAGAACGGCCGCGATGCCAGCGTGCTTTTCTCGATCATGGTGCCACAGCGCGGGCAGGGCTTCCCGGCCCGGTGAAATACGTTAAAGCGGAACAGCGCGCCGTGATGGTGCCGCTCGTCGGCCTGCCCGCGCGTGTGGTAAGAGAGCCTGGGTATCGCCAGCAGCGCGTGGCACAGGTCCGTCAGCTGCGCATCGTTCAGCGTTTGTGCCTTATGCTGCGGCGCCAGCCTCGCCTGCCAGAGGATCTCGGCGCGCAGATAGTTTCCCAGTCCGGCAAGAAACGCCTGATCCAACAACAGTCCGCTGAACTGCCGCCCGCGAAAGCGTTTGGACAGCAGCCGCTCGCGCACCTGCGTCTCGGTCAGCGTCATATCCAGCACGTCCGGCCCCACCCGCTGCAGAAACGGATGGCTGGCCAGCCCGTCGGCGTTCAGCAGCTGGATATCCGAGGCGCTGTAGAGCAGCAGCGTTTTGTCCGCCGTCGCCAGCCGCACCCGCAGCTGGCGTTGAGTCTGCGGTTCACTACCGGTAGCGACTACCCGCCAGACGCCGTACAACTGGTTATGGCTGTAGAGCGTCAGGCCGTTAGAGAAGTGGGTGAGCAGCGCTTTGCCGCGGGTTTCCAGCGCGGTCACCCGCTCGCCGATCAGCGCCTGTTGATAGGTCTGCAGCGCGGGAAAGGCGAACCAGACGTCGGTCAGCTCTTTGCCGCGCACCGCTTTTTCCAGCTGGTCCGCCGCGCGGCGGATCTCCGGTCCTTCAGGCATCGTCCTGCCTCCGTAAGTTAATCTGCTGCGCTGACGCGGATCTGCTGCTGACGGAATGCCTCACGCAGCCGGTGGGCAAACTCAAGCGCATGCGCCCCGTCGCCGTGCAGGCAAACCGTCTCTGCCCGTACGTTAACCCACTCGCCGCCGAGAGACTGTACCCGGCCCTGCTGCACCATGCTCAGCGTCTGCGTAATCGCCTGGGCATCGCTCTCCACCAGCGCCCCCGGCTGGCCGCGCGGCACCAGCGTGCCGTCTGCCCGATAGCCACGATCGGCAAATACCTCCTGACGCGTTACCAGGCCGTGGCGCTGGCCGGCGCGGATCAGTTCGCTACTGGCCAGCCCCACCAGCATCAGCGCCGGATCGACCGCCCGCACCGCGAGGGCAATGGCGTCAGCCAGCGCGGCATCGCCCGCCGCCTGGTTGTAGAGCATGCCGTGCGGCTTCACGTGAACCAGTCGGCCGCCCTCGCTGCGCACCATCGCCTGCAGCGCACCGACCTGATACAGCATCTGGGCATACACCGTCTCCGGCGGCAGCTGCATGGCGCTGCGGCCAAAGTTTTCGCGATCGGGGAACGACGGGTGCGCGCCGATCGCCACCCCCGCCGCCAGCGCCAGCCGCACCGACTGCAGCATGGTGTCGGCATCACCGGCGTGAAAGCCGCAGGCGATATTGGCCGATGAGACCAGCTGCAGCAGTTGCGCGTCGCTGCCCGCTCCTTCGCCAAGATCGGCGTTCAGATCAATCTTCATGGTTCAGCCCCCAGGCCATTTGCTCCAGCGCGCGCTGCTGTGCATCTCTGGCCTGTCGTGCCTCTTCCAGCGTACAGGCAACAAAATGCAGCGGCTCACCCAGCCGCAGCTGGGCTAAATGGTAAAGGTCGGCTTCAATCACACAGGCGATACGCGGGTAGCCGCCGGTGGTTTGCGCATCGCCCAGCAGCACGATCGGTTGCCCGGCCGGCGGCACCTGCACCACGCCGGGAACCAGCCCGTGGGAAAGCAGATCGCGGTTATTCTCCCGCTCCAGGCGGTTCCCCTGCAGCCGGTAGCCCATGCGGTTGCTTTGCGGATCGAGCCGCCAGGCGGAGCGCCAGAACGCATGCTGGCTCTCCTCGCTGAACTCCTGATACTCCGGTCCGGGCAGCGCCCGCACCCGGTTGCCCCACAGCAGCTGACGCACGCCGACCGGGCGTTTGAAGCGCCGCGCAGGCTGCAGCGGCAGACGGTCACCGTCGGCCAGCCTGCGCCCGGAAAAACCGCCGAAACCGGCCTGCAGATCGGTGCCGGAAGAGCCCAGCACCGGCTCCAGCGCAAAGCCGCCGTCAACGGCCAGATAGCTGCGCATGCCGCGGCTGGGCAGGCCCAGCGTCAGCCGCTGGCCCTTTCTGACCGCGGTGCGCCAGCCGGTCCACACCTCACGCCCGTCAAGCCGCGCATGGCACCCTGTCCCGGTTAAGGCAAACCAGCCGTCGCGACCAAACTCAACGCAGAACTGGCCCAGGGTGATTTCCACCACCGCGCTGTCGGGCGCGTTGCCCACCAGCAGATTGGCGGTGTGCATCGCTGGCCGATCCAGCGCCCCACCGAGGCTGATGCCGTACTGCCGCCAGCCGGGACGGCCGGCATCCTGCAGCGAGCTGCTCAGACCGGCGCGGATCAGGGTTAACATACGCCCTCCTTTTGCGGTACAAAACGCAGCCGATCGCCCGGGCGCAGCAGCACCGGCGGCTGGCGATCGGGCAGAAACAGCGCGGTAGCGGTATGGCCAATCAGCTGCCAGCCGCCGGGGGATTCAAGGGGATAGATGCCGGTCTGGCTGCCGCCGATGGCGACCGACCCGGCGGGCACCCGCACCCTTGGAGTGTCGCGGCGTGGGGTGTGCAGGCGCGGGTCCAGCCCGGCCAGGTAGGGAAACCCCGGCTGGAAGCCGATAAAGCACACTACGTACTCAGCGGCGGCATGCATCTCCACCACCTGGCGAGCGTTCAGGCCGTGATGGCGCGCCACGTGCTGCAGATCGGCTCCGCCGCTGCCGCCGTAAATCACCGGGATGTCGACGCGGCGGAATTCCGCCTCCTGCGACCCGCTCTGCTGCCACGCCTGCTGCAGCCACGCCAGCACCTCCGCGGCGTTATGCGGCGCTTCGCGCAGGATCACGCTAAGGTTATTCATGCCCGGCACCACGTCCAGCACCTGCGGGTGCGGCTGCAGGTGCTGCGCCAGGCTCCAGACCCGCTGCTGCGCGGTGAGTGAAAACGGCGGCTCCAGCTCCAGCACCGCCGTGCGTTCTCCTAACAGATAATATCGCGCGTGTTGCACAGGTAACCTCCGCAAAAGGGGTCATTCAGAGCGAGGTGGCGAAGACTCCGCGCCGGTGTCAATCTGCCGGGCGCCCTTGCAAGGCACCCGGCAGACCGCGAGGATGGAACCGATCAGACCGGATTGTTGATATCAATAAAGGTCACGTCCAGCCCGTATTGCCCGGCCAGCCACTCACCGAGTGCCTGAATGCCGCAGCGTTCGGTGGCGTGGTGCCCGGCGGCGAAGAAGTGGATACCCTGTTCACGGGCGCTGTGGATGGTCTGCTCAGAGGCTTCACCGCTGATAAAGGCATCCACGCCGAAGGCCGCCGCCGCATCGATAAAGCCCTGACCGCCGCCGCTGCACCAGGCCACGCGTTTGATCAGCGCCGGTGCATTATCGCCGCAGTGCAGCGGCGTTCTGCCCAGCACCTCAGCGATGCGCTGCCCAAACTGTTCGCCGCTCAGCGGCGTGGTCAGCTCGCCCCAGGGTAACAGCAGCTTCACTTCTCCCTTCACCTCAATGCCAAACATCTTTGCCAGCAGCGCGTTATTGCCAAGCTGCGGATGCGCATCCAGCGGCAGGTGCCAGCCAAACATATTGATGTCGTTAGCCAGCAGGGTTTTCAGCCGGCGGCGCTTCATGCCCTTGATCACCGACGGCTCGTTTTTCCAGAAATAACCGTGGTGCACCAGCACCGCATCGGCCTGCAGCCGCACCGCTTCATCGAGCAGCGCCTGGCAGGCGGTCACGCCGGTCACCACCTTTTTAATCTCAGCGCGCCCTTCCACCTGCAGACCGTTCGGGCCGTAGTCGTCAAAAGCGGAAGCGTTCAGGAACTGGTTTACCAGCGTTTCGAGTTCAGTATTCAGCATAATCAATCCATCTGTTTGCGTGCGGCCTCAAAGGCGTCCAGCGTCTGCTGGCGTGCCTGTTTATGTTCCACGATCGGCGCAGGATAATCGAGTTTTTGCTGATTTTTCTTTGCCCACTCGTGAGGCTGATGGATATATTTTTCCGGCACCCGGCTCAGCTCCGGCACCCAGCGGCGGATAAACTCACCGTTCAGGTCAAAGCGTTCGCCCTGGGTGGTCGGGTTAAAGATGCGGAAATAGGGGGCCGAGTCGGTCCCGGTGGACGCCGCCCACTGCCAGCCGCCGTTGTTGGCCGCGAGGTCGCCGTCGATCAGCTGCGAGATAAAGTAGCGCTCGCCCTGGCGCCAGTCGATCAGCAGGTCTTTGACCAGGAAACTGGCGGTGATCATCCGCAGCCGGTTGTGCATCCAGCCCAGCGCATTAAGCTGACGCATGGCGGCGTCAACGATCGGGTAGCCTGTTTTTCCCTGCTGCCAGGCCTGCAGCAGTGCGGCATCCTCGCGCCAGCGCACGTTGCGCGTCCATTTAATGAACGGCTGATGACGGCATAGCGCCGGGAAGGCCACCATCAGGTGGCGGTAAAACTCGCGCCAGATCAGCTCATTCAGCCAGACAAACACCCGGGTATCGTCCAGCCCGTGCGGATGCTGCTTCAGCAGACGATGCAGACACTGACGCGGCGACAGCACCCCCGTCGCCAGGCACGCAGACAGGCGGCTGGTGCCGTCCAGCGCCGGCAGATCGCGTTTATCCGGGTACTCGGTGACCGGCTGCTGGCAGAACTCCCGCAGCCGGGCAATCGCCGCTTTCTCCCCCACCGGGAACAATCGATCGTCGAACGCCTCACGCGGGTAATCAAACGGCTGCAGCGCATCAGGCGTGGACAGCGGTCCATCCGGGCGCACGGCGGGCGCGGGCACGCACTCCGGCAGGCCCTCTTTCAGGCGTTTAACGAAGGCTTTGCTGAACGGGGTAAACACCTTATACATCTCGCGGCTGCCGGTCAGCACGCTGCCCGGCGGCAGCAGCAGGCTGTCGTCAAAGCCCTGCACCATCACTTCGTCGTCAAACAGCGTGCGTTCGACGGCGGCATCGCGCTGACGCTCATTTACCTCGTACTGATAGTTATAGAACAGGCGGTCCACACGGTGTTCGTGACAGAAATCCTTTAGTAACGTCACCGAGTCGTCGAAATTGTCGCACTGCTGCAGAAACAGCGGAATGCCCTTCTCCGCCAGCGACTGCTGCAACGACTGCAGGTTCTGCCAGATGTATTCAGCCTGTTTCGGGGCCATATCATGGGACTGCCACTGGCCAGGCGTGGCGATAAACAGCGCCAGCACCCGCGCGCCCTCTGAGCGGCAGGCAGCATAAAGGGCAGAGTTGTCGTGAATGCGCAGGTCGTTACGCAGCCAGACCAGATGGGTCAGCATAAAACATCCTTAATTTAGTGTCCGTAGCGCAGGCACAGCTGGTCAGGGTAAGGCGCGAAGTAGCGCTGTTCGGTCAGCCACGGGTGCGGATACTCATTCATGTAGTGTTTAAGCAGGGTAATCGGCGCCAGCAGCGGCTGCACCCCGCGGCGGTAACAGTCGATCAGCCCGGCCAGCTCCTGACGCTGGGATGACTTCAGCTGGCGGCGGAAGTAGCCCTGAACGTGCATCAGCACGTTGGTATGGTTGCTGCGCGTGGCTTCGGTTTTCAGCAGATCCATTAGCCGCTGACGATAGGCCACGGCAAAGGCGTCCAGCGAGTCCCACTGGCCCATCGCCGCCACAAACGGCCCAATTTCCCGGTACAGCGGCTGCGAATGCGCCAGCAACAGCAGTTTGTAGCGGGTATGGAACGCCATCAGCCCGGCGCGGGTCAGACCGCTCTGCCACAGCTGATTAAATTCATGTAACGCATAGACGCGCGTCACGAAATTCTCGCGCAGCAACGGATCGTGCAGGCGGCCGTCCTCCTCCACCGGCAGCCACGGCATCTGCGCCATCAGTTCGCGGGTGAAGATGCCGGTACCGGCTTTACGGTTGTTGTTGTTATCAGGCTGATAGACGCGCACCCGCTCCATGCCGCAGCTGGGGGATTTTGCGCAGACGATATAGCCGCAGAGGTGCTGCAGCTGGCTGACTTTCTCAGCTGAAAAATGCTGCATCTGTTGTGTTACCGGCGCGGCCTGGCCGTTGCTGAAGCTTAGCGCCGTTTCGCCGCCCGGCTCCCCGGTCAGGCGCAACGCCGGGCGAGGGGTGGGCAGGCCGATAGCCATCTCCGGGCACACTGGTTCAAAGCGCAGAAAGGGTGCCAGCTGCTCGGTGGCAAATTCGTTGCGCTTGTGGCCGCCATCAAAGCGGACTTTTTCACCCAGCAGGCAGGCGCTGATGCCAACAGGAATTTTTTCGCTCATAGTTATACAACCTCAAAATTCTTGTACAGATTTAAGTGTAGCGCAGAATTGTCGTGCGCTCACCTGTTTCTTACCGCCTCACCGGACTACGGGCAAAAAAAATCCCGCCGGCGGCGGGATCGGTATGACAGGAAACGGCAGGCTTAATAGAAATCGATGCCTGCCGCTTCTGCCTGGCTCAGCCAGACCGGCTGATCGCTGGTCTTCAGCCAGAAACGGTGCAGGTAGCTGTAGAAACGCGCGCGGTCGGAGCGGAACAGCATCACCGGCAGCGCCAGCACGCCAATAAGCAGTGCGGCGCAGCGACGTACACAGACCCGCGTTGATGAATAGTGATGATAGTGACTCATACGTCCTCCGTTAAGGGAATTTAAGATTGATGGTTATCTGAGCAAAAGTGTATCGCGTCTGATGTAATTTTACTACTGATCCGACCACTTTAACGTGTAAAGAACGGAATTTAACCGTTGTGGCTGTAATTTTGTTACACGAAGGTTAAATTTAAGTTTCGCATTTTCGACTCAAGACTGCCCCCCGCTGCACCAACGGTCAGGTTCAGTGGTGACGCAGCTGTGCCGCGGTGCCTTTTGGTGAAAGCGGGCGTTAGATCGCGCCGATGGATTTTCAGGCGTGCAGACCTCATCTGCTGGCGACTACTGCCTGGCAACACAGACGCCATCCGCTCTTTTTGCTAGATTAAGCGCAATACGGGCGGTATATACCGCCTTTCAGCCTGTCGTGAGGTGCTGTGACCACTATCCTGATCGTCGAAGATGAAAAAGAGATCCGCCGCTTTTTACGCAAAGCGCTGGAGGGAGAAGGCTTCCACGTGGTGGATGCCGACACGCTGAGCCGCGGGCTGATTGAGGCCGCCACCCGTAAACCGGCGCTGGCGATCCTCGACCTGGGGCTGCCGGACGGCGACGGCGGGGAATTTATTCGTGAGGTCCGCCAGTGGAGCAGCCTGCCGGTAATCGTGCTCTCCGCCCGCAGCGACGAGCAGGATAAGATCGCCGCGCTGGATGCCGGTGCCGATGATTTCCTGACCAAGCCCTTCAGCGTCGGTGAGCTTCTGGCCCGGGTGCGGGTGGCGCTACGCCATCGTCCGGCCGGAGAAAACAGCGTAACGCCGGTGGTGACCTTCGCCGATATCGCGGTGGATATTGCCGCCCGCCGCGTCACCCGCGCCGGCAGCGAACTGCACCTGACCCCGATTGAGTTTCGTCTGCTGGTCAGCCTGCTGAACCATCCCGGCAAGGTGATGACCCAGCGCCAGCTGCTGGTGCAGGTCTGGGGGCCAAACGCCGTTGAGCACAGCCACTACCTGCGCATCTATATGGGCCACCTGCGGCAAAAGCTGGAGCAGGATCCGGCGCGCCCCGCGCATCTGCTGACCGAAACCGGCGTTGGCTACCGGTTCCTGCCCTGATTCTGGCAAAAAAAAGGCAGCTCATCGCTGAGCTGCCTTTTCAGAGTGCCGACGATCAGGCGTTTTTCAGCACCGCACTGACGATCTCAACCGCTTCTTTCTCGATCTGCTCACGATGCTCAGCGCCGAGGAAACTTTCGCAGTAGATCTTATAGGCGTCTTCGGTACCGGACGGACGCGCGGCAAACCAGCCGTTTTCCGTCATCACCTTCAGACCACCGATCGAGGCACCGTTGCCCGGCGCGGCGGTCAGGCGGGCGGTGATCGGATCACCGGCCAGCGTCGAGGCGCTGACCATTTCCGGCGAGAGCTTAGACAGCGCGGCTTTCTGTGCTGACGTTGCCGGTGCCTGGATACGGTTATAGCTTGGCGCGCCGAAGCGGGCCGCCAGCTCATCGTAGTGCTGCTGTGGATTCTTACCGGTTACCGCAGTGATCTCTGCAGCCAGCAGGCACATGATGATGCCGTCTTTATCGGTGGACCACGGTGTGCCGTCGAAGCGCAGGAATGAAGCCCCCGCGCTCTCTTCACCGCCGAAACCGAAGCTGCCGTCGAACAGGCCATCAACAAACCATTTAAAGCCGACCGGCACTTCCACCAGCCTGCGGCCAATGTCCGCCACCACCCGATCAATCATCGCGCTGGAGACCAGCGTTTTGCCAACCGCTACCTCTTTGCCCCACTGCGGGCGATGCTGGAACAGGTACTGAATCGCTACCGCCAGGTAGTGGTTCGGGTTCATCAGGCCGGCCGGGGTCACAATGCCGTGACGGTCGTAATCCGGATCGTTGGCGAAGGCCAGATCGAACTTATCACGCAGCGCCAGCAGGCCGGCCATCGCCGACTCGGACGAGCAGTCCATGCGGATAATGCCGTCATGATCGAGGTGCATAAAGCGGAAAGTCTGGTCGACGGCATCGTTAACGATGGTCAGATCCAGATTGTAATGCTCCGCAATGCGCTGCCAGTAAGCGATACCGGAACCGCCAAGCGGGTCGACGCCGATCTTCAGGCCGGCCTTCTGAATCGCCGCAATATCGACGATCTGTGCCAGACCTTCAACGTACGGTTGGATCAGGTCTTTCTCCTGCAGATGGCCGCTGGCCCACGCCTGATCGAGGCTGATGCGGCGCACCTCTTTCAGTCCGGCTTTGATCAGCGCGTTAGCCCTGTCTTCAACCACTTTGGTGACGTTGGTATCGGCCGGACCGCCGTTTGGCGGGTTGTACTTGATGCCGCCATCTTCCGGTGGGTTGTGCGACGGGGTAATTACAATGCCGTCGGCCTGCGCGGTCGCCGTTTTATTATGTTCGAGAATCGCGTTGGAGATGGCGGGCGTAGGCGTATAGCCGTTATCCAGCTGCACTATTACATCCACGCCGTTGGCCGTCAGCACTTCCAGTACCGAGATCAGCGCCGGTTCAGACAGCGCATGGGTATCTTTCCCCACGTAGCACGGACCCGTGATGCCATTTTTCTTACGCTCTTCGGCAATCGCCTGGGCAATCGCCAGGATATGAGTCTCGTTAAAGCTGTGACGCCCCGCGCTGCCGCGGTGGCCGGAAGTACCAAACTTCACCGCGTGCTCTGCGTTGCCCACTTCAGGCTGCAGCACATAATACTGTGAGGTTAATTGTGCAACGTTTATCAAATCGCTCTGCCGGGCGGGTTGTCCGGCACGGGGGTGTCTGGCCATTGGCGCTTCTCCCTGACGCTTCAGTTAGAGGGTTCCGCAAACTTTGTCGGTCAGTTCCGCAGGGAACTGCATGGACTGCATGATGTGTTCCACCATGCTGCGTTTGCGCTCGGTATTGGTATTGGTGATCACCCAGTACGGCGTGCCGGGAATGTGCTGCGGCTTGGTATGGGTGCCGTTCTGAACCAGGGTTTGCTGATTGCCGGCGAAATAGACGCGCGTGCGGCCGTGCAGCGACTCCGTTGCTGCGCCGAATGCCTGAGCATCCAGACCGTATAACGTCGACAGAATCAGCATAAAACGGTTTACCGCTTTCTTCTGCTCGGCGTACTCATCGGACAGCAGCAGTTCACGCACCGCGCGCACGCGATCCTGTGGCCGTGCCTCAGCGACAGCGACAGCAGGCTGAGTAGCGACGGCTGAAATCTGTGCCGGGGCAGCCGCCGCAGGGGCGCTCTGACCGGCGGTAAACTTCAGCATGCGGCGTAAAATGTCCGATGCGCTTTCACCAATATGCTGAGTGTGGCTGGCGATATAGCGGTACAGCTCTTCGTCGACTTCGATCGTTTTCATCTTTATCCAGTACGGTAATGGCTTGTATCAGAACACAATCAATGTAGCGGCTATTGCCAGCGCGGTGGCGGGAATGCCCATTTTTTGCCGTTCTAACATCAGGATTATAAAGTTAAATTCTGCCAGGGTGTAGCCACAACGCCACTTCGCGGTAAAACTCAGACTTTACCGCAAAAAATGCTCTTTGCAGTCTGTGCCGCACGCGACAGAAATTGTGGGATCCATGATACCCTAAGCCTTCCGTCCACCTGTAAGAACTTTGCCATGAATTTGAATGTCCGCCTGCAATCTGAACAATCCGCCAGCGGTGACTGCCCGCTGGTGCTGATCCACGGCCTGTTTGGCAGTCTGGATAATCTCGGGATCCTGGCACGTGAGCTGAAGAGCCACCGCCAGATCGTTCAGTTTGACGTACGCAACCACGGCCTGTCGCCGCGCGCCAGCGAGATGGACTATCGGCAGATGGCGCAGGATGTTCTTGATTCGCTGGACGATCTGGGCATCGACCGTTTCAGCGCCATTGGCCACTCGATGGGCGGAAAAATCACCATGGCGCTGACCGCACTGGCACCTGAGCGGGTCGCAGAAATTGTGGTGATCGATATCGCGCCGGTGGCTTACCCGACCCGCCACCACGACGAGATCATTGCCGCGCTAAAGGCGGTGACTGCCGCTGGCATCACCTCGCGCATGGAAGCGGCTACCCTGATGCGGGAACGGCTGGCGGAAGAGGGCGTGATTCAGTTCCTGCTAAAATCGTTTCACAACGGTGAGTGGCGTTTTAACGTGCCGGCGATCGAAGCCTGCTACGGGCAAATTATCGGCTGGCAGCCGCAGCCAGCGTGGCCCCATCCGGCACTGTTTATTCGCGGTGAGCTGTCGCCGTATATCCGTGATGACTACCGGGGAGCCATCCTGGCGCAGTTCCCGCAGGCGCGGGCACACGTGGTGGCCGGGGCCGGTCACTGGGTGCATGCCGAGAAGCCTGATGCGGTTTTACGCACAATTCGTCGTTTTTTTGCGCTGTAAAAACAAATGCTTCAGCCGGGTTGTTAAATCATTGTCGTCATGAGTTTGCGTGGGGTATGATGGCGCGCAAAAATTTTGCCGCTGATGGTTTTTCAGGCGGCATGACGGCCCAATTCATCAGAACCCAGCCTTTTCAGTAATCACCGACCTATGGCAAAAGAAAACACGGACCGCACCACGATCGATCTGTTTGCAGACGAACGTCGCCCGGGACGACCGAAAACCAATCCGCTTACGCGTGATGAGCAACTGCGGATCAACAAACGCAACCAGCTCAAGCGCGACAAGGTTCGCGGACTTAAGCGCGTTGAGTTGAAAATGAACAGCGAGGCGGTTGACGCGCTGAATCAGCTGGCGGAAGCGCGCAATATGAGCCGCAGCGAGCTGATTGAAGAGATGCTGCTGGCTCAGTTACAGCACCTGCCATCCTGAGCCGCTGGCCGCAGTGCTACGCACAAAGCGACAAAACCAGCGGCATTTCGCATTTATCCGTTGAGTGCAGTCTGCTATTATTAGCGCTATATGCAAACCATTTTGCAGTCACCATACCATTAAGATTCAAGAGGTTATCAAACTCATGGCAATCGTAGGCATTTTCTTTGGCAGCGATACGGGCAATACGGAAAACATTGCAAAGATGATCCAGAAGCAACTGGGTAAAGACGTTGCAGAGGTTCGTGATATTGCCAAAAGCAGCAAAGAAGACCTGGAAGCCTTCGATATTCTGCTGCTGGGCATTCCAACCTGGTATTATGGTGAAGCCCAGTGTGACTGGGACGACTTCTTCCCGACGCTGGAAGAGGTTGATTTCAATGGTAAACTTGTTGCCCTGTTTGGCTGTGGCGATCAGGAAGACTACTCAGAGTACTTCTGCGACGCGATGGGTACCCTGCGCGACATTATCGAGCCAAACGGCGCGGTGCTGGTTGGCTTCTGGCCAACCGAAGGCTACCATTTTGAAGCCTCTAAAGGTCTCGCCGATGATAACCACTTCCTCGGCCTCGCCATTGATGAAGATCGCCAGCCTGAGCTGACCAACGATCGCGTTGAGAAGTGGGTAAAACAAATTTTTGATGAACTTCAGTTAAAAGAGATCATCGAAGCTTAAGCCAGTCGGCCGGAGTGAGGGCTGCCTCACACCCGGCCAGTGGTTTTTCCTATAGAAGTAATCGATAGATATTTGAAATTTTAACCACCAAAACTGTACAATAACCCCATCGGTTACCTGCTTTCTCCTCCCCCTGCCGCCTTGCTGTGACGATTGTCGCAATCAGCGCCTCAGGCAGAGGAAGGCCGAAATGTTAACGAATTAATTTTGGGTTCGGGCTACACCGGATGTCATGGTACAATCCCTTACATCCGGTAGTGGCTTACTTCCCCCTGACGGTTTTCATTTTAAAGTATCAGTTCTATACTGGGACGCATCTAACTTTAGCGTCAACCGATGTTCAGGGCTTTCAGCCTCTAAGTGACCAGCTAAGTAACAGGACAATATCCGCATGACTGACAACAACACCGCATTAAAGAAGGCCGGCCTGAAAGTCACGCTTCCACGACTGAAAATTCTGGAAGTGCTTCAGGAACCTGAGGGCCATCACGTCAGTGCGGAAGACTTGTATAAGCGCCTGATTGATATGGGCGAAGAGATTGGTCTGGCGACCGTATATCGCGTACTTAACCAGTTCGACGATGCGGGCATCGTGACCCGTCATAATTTCGAGGGCGGTAAATCTGTCTTCGAACTGACCCAGCAGCAGCATCATGACCACCTGATCTGCCTGGACTGCGGCAAAGTGATTGAGTTTAGTGATGAATCGATTGAAACCCGTCAGCGTGATATCGCCACGCGTCACGGTATCAAACTGAGCAACCATAGCCTGTACCTGTACGGCCATTGCGCTCTCGGCGACTGCCGCGAAGACGAAACTCTGCACGACAAGTAGTCCCCCCTGTTGTAAAACCGGTGGCCTGCCACCGGTTCTCTTCCCCTACTGCACATCTCCGATTACAGACTCTCAACCTGGCTGAACCGCTTTCCGCTGACGCTACGGATCTGCACGCTGCCGCTCACCGCCGGCGGATGCTGCGGCTGCCACAGCTGCCAGCTATTCCCGTTGCCGACACCCTGATGAAACACCACCACCGGTTACGTACCGTGGAGCAGCGCCGATTGGCGCTGCTCAATGCCGCCACATGCATCATCCCCGCAGATGAGCGGGTGTTAGCCGCTCCACACCGGCAGCCAGTTGCCGTAAGAGAGCAGCGAGACCACCACGTTAAGCGCGCCGAAAGCCAGCACCAGCGCCAGCGGAATGGCTCCGCCCCTTACCCGCCAGGCAGGCGGGGCAAAGCGCTGCCGCGCCTTCCAGGCCAGCAGGGCCGGAGTGATGACCGCCCAGATGGTGGCGGCCAGACCGGCGTAGCCGATCGCCACCAGGAAACCGTCCGGCCACAGCATCGCCGCCGCCAGCGGCAGGCTGAAGGTCAGCAGTGCGGTTTTCAGCCGCCCGCCGTGCGTGCCATCGATGTTAAACCGATCGGCCAGGTAGTCAAAAAAGCCGAGGCTGACGCCGAGAAACGAACTGGCGACCGCGAAGTTGGAGAAGATATTCAGCAGCAGGTTGAGGTAAGGACTGTGCAGCACGCCGGACAGCGCCGCGACCAGCACATCAATATTGCCGCCCTGCGCGGCTATCGCACGGAAATCCTGGCGGGGAATGTTCCCCATGGTGCCGAGGATCCAGATAAAGTAGATCGCCAGCGCCAGCAGCGTGCCGTAAATCAGGCAGCGGCCGACGCGCTGAGCATGGTGGCCGTAGTAGCGGTTCAGCCCGGCAATGTTGCCATGATAGCCAAAGGAGGCGAGGCAAAACGGCACCACCATCCACAGGTAAGGCAGATAGTGGCCGCCTTCATTCGCGCTGTCCAGCAGGGTGGCGGGCTGTACGTGCCACAGCAGGCCGCCAAAAATGGTCAGGAAGGTGATTAGCTTAGCCCCGAGAACAATCAGCGTCATGCGGCTGACCACGCCGGTGCCGAGCCAGATAAACAGCGCCACCAGCAGGGTAAACAGCAGCCCGGCGCTGCGCGCGGAGAGCGGGATATCCAGTAACCCCAGCGTGCGCTGAATAATCGCTCCGCTGGCGGAGATATAGGCGTAGGTGAGAATGCCCAGCACAAAGGCCACCGACAGGCCGTTAATCTGGTTCCAGCCCCTGCCGAGTAAATCGCGGGTGATGGTGTCAAAACTGGCCCCGGCAGGATAGTGCTGGCTGGCCTCCAGAAACAGCAGCCCGGAGAGCAGCATACACAGCCAGCTCACCAGCAGCAGCGCGGTCGACCAGCTAAACCAGGCACCGGCCATCACCACCGGCAGTGAGAACATCCCGGCACCGATAATGGTGCCGCTGATGATCAGCGTGCCCCACAGCGTGGCGGGCAGCGGTGTGGCAGAAACGGGTGAAACCATAACAACTCCCTGATAAACAATCCGCGCCGTCGAAAGGCCTGACAACATCTGGCGCAACGACGCTAAAGCGGCACAGTCTACAGAGTTAAATACTCACGAACTAGTACACTAACCCACTAAGCTGCAAATGGCAGAGCTTCCGATCGGAAACTCTTATTTACAGAAACGTAAAGAGACAGACGGACGTACCACTGCGGCGGAGAGCAGGTGGAAAATCGAGGTGGCAGGTGACAGGTGGCAGACAGTCAGACAGTCAGACAGTCAGACAGTCAGACAGTCAGGCTATTCTGACGGCTGCGATCGCTAAGCAAAAAAAAGGAGCGATTGCTCGCTCCTTTTATCATTACCGCGTAAAAGTGACGTTATTCGCCGCTTTTCGCCCAGGTATCACGCAGGCCAACGGTGCGGTTAAACACCAGCTGGCTGGCGCTGGAGTAAACGCTGTCGGCGCAGAAGTAGCCTTCACGCTCGAACTGATATGGCGCGGATGCCTCTGCCTGCTGCAGCCCCGGTTCGACAAAGCCGTTACGGATAATCAGCGAGTCCGGATTGATAGTGGTCAGGAAGTCGTCGGCGGCGGCCGGGTTAGGCACGCTGAACAGGCGATCGTACAGACGGAATTCTGCCGGCAGCGCATGCACCGCAGACACCCAGTGGATCACGCCTTTAACCTTACGGCCATCGGCAGGATCTTTGCTCAGGGTGTCCACATCACAGGTGCAGAACAGGCAGGTGATATTGCCGTCTTCGTCTTTCGCCACGCGCTCCGCACGGATCACGTAGGCGTTGCGCAGACGCACCTCTTTCCCCAGCACCAGACGCTTGTACTGCTTATTCGCCTCTTCGCGGAAGTCGGCACGGTCGATCCAGATCTCGCGGCTGAACGGCACGTCACGCGTGCCCATCTCCGGCTTGTTAGGATGGTTTGGCATGACGATAGTTTCATCGTGATGCGCAGGCAGGTTCTCAATGACCACCTTAACCGGATCCAGCACCGCCATCGCGCGCGGAGCGTTTTCGTTCAGGTCGTCGCGGATGCAGGACTCCAGCGCGGCCATCTCGACGATATTGTCCTGTTTGGTCACGCCGATGCGGCGGCAGAACTCGCGGATCGACTCGGCGCTATAGCCGCGGCGGCGCAGACCGGAAACGGTCAGCATACGCGGGTCATCCCAGCCTTCCACCACCTTCTCGCTCACCAGCAGGCTCAGCTTGCGCTTGGACATGATGGCGTATTCGAGGTTCAGGCGTGAGAACTCGTACTGACGCGGATGCACCGGAATGGTGATGTTGTCCAGCACCCAGTCATACAGGCGGCGGTTGTCCTGGAACTCCAGCGTACAGAGCGAGTGGGTAATGCCCTCCAGCGCATCGGAGATGCAGTGGGTGAAGTCGTACATCGGGTAGATGCACCAGGTGTTGCCCGTCTGGTGATGTTCGGCAAACTTGATGCGGTACAGCACCGGGTCGCGCAGCACGATAAAGCTGGAGGCCATATCAATTTTGGCACGCAGGCAGGCGGTACCTTCGGCGAAACCACCGCTGCGCATCTTCGCAAACAGCGCCAGGTTCTCTTCCACGCTGCGATCGCGGTACGGGCTGTTTTTACCCGGTGCGGTCAGGCTGCCACGGTATTCGCGGATCTGCTCAGGCGTGAGCTCATCCACGTAGGCGAGGCCTTTATTAATCAGTTCAACGGCGTAGTTATGCAGCTGTTCAAAATAGTCAGATGAGTAACGCACCTCACCGCTCCACGCAAAGCCCAGCCATTGCACGTCACGTTTGATCGACTCAACAAACTCCAGATCTTCTTTCACCGGGTTGGTATCGTCGAAACGCAGGTTGCACTGCCCCTGGTAATCTTGTGCGATACCAAAATTCAGGCAGATCGACTTGGCGTGACCGATGTGCAGGTAGCCGTTTGGCTCAGGCGGAAAGCGGGTCTGCACGCTGTGGTGCTTGCCGGTCGCCAGATCTTCGTCGATGATCTGACGAATAAAGTTAGTTGGGCGGGCTTCAGCCTCACTCATCTCAATTTCCTCAGTTAATGCTTAGCATAAATCCACTATGAATTAACGGAGTATGATCCACAAAGCGAGCGGCTGAAACAACCGTTAGTTGCGGGAAACGGATAAAAAAGGGGCACAGCAGCGTAAAGCGGGTAAAAATGAGGCGTAGCGGTGGAAAAGGCCTGCAGACGGGCGGATTGCCGGGCTAAAAACGTAGATAAAAAAGGGCGGGATCGCTCCCGCCCTGCGCACTGATAATCGTTATGGTTAGCCGCGGATCTCGAGGATGCGGGTCTCGCCTGCCACCACGCTGTCACCGGCCAGCAGCGTTACCGCACTGTACTCTTCACTATTGCTGACCACCACCGGGCTTACCATCGAGCGGGCGTTGGCCTCGAGCCAGGCCAGGTCCATCTCCAGTACCGGCTGACCGGCCGTCACCACGCTGCCCTCTTCCGCCAGGCGGGTGAAGCCTTTGCCTTCCAGCGCCACGGTATCCAGCCCCATGTGCACGACGATCTCGGCTCCGTTTTCGGTTTCCAGGCAGAAAGCGTGGTTGGTATTGAAGATTTTGACCAGCGTGCCGTTAGCTGGGGCGACCACGGTGCTACTGGTCGGTTTGATCGCCAGACCTTCGCCCACCGCTTTGCTGGCAAAGGCTTCGTCCGGCACCTGCTCGATAGCCACCACGCTACCGCTGACCGGGGCCACCAGCGTGGCGATAACGCCTTTGGCCGGGTTCGGCACCGCCTGCAGCGGAGCCGCCGGGGCGACAGGGGCTGTTGTCGCTGACGCTGCGCTGGCCGCCGCGATCGGGCCCTTAGCGATCAGTTTTTTCATCCCTTCGGCAAGCGATTCGGCTTTCGCGCCGACGATCACCTGAATGGTCTGTTTGTTCAGTTTCACAATCCCTGAGGCGCCCAGACGCTTACAGGCCGCATCATCCACGCGGGCTGAATCTTTCACCGACAGGCGCAGGCGGGTAATACAGGCATCAATCACGTTCAGGTTATCGGAACCGCCGACCGCCACAATGTACTGACGGGAAAGCTGATCCAGCCCCTCTTCGGTATTGCTGTTGGCTTCAGGAGCGACAGTATCTGTCTGATCTTCACGGCCCGGCGTTTTCAGGTTAAACAGGCGAATGACCGCGCTGAACAGCACGAAGTAAACCACAAAAGCGATCGCGCCCATCACCAGCAGCACCCAGACGTTGTGGCTGGCCGCAGGCAGTTTGTACATCAGCACATAGTCAATGGCGCCTGCGGAGAAAGAGAAGCCGGCATGCACGCCCAGCAGCGTCGCCACAAACAGGCTGATCCCGGTTAACAGCGCGTGGATCAGATAGAGCACCGGAGCCAGGAACATAAACAGGAATTCCAGCGGTTCAGTAACGCCGGTCAGGAACGCGGTCACCGCCACGGAGATCAGCATGCCGCCGACCATCGGACGGCGCGCTTTCGGCGCGGCCAGGTACATGGCAAGCGCCGCACCCGGCAGACCAAACATCATGATCGGGAAGAAGCCCGCCATAAACATCCCCGCCGTGCCATCACCGGCGTAGAAGCGGTTGATGTCGCCGTGGAACACGGTGCCGGCGGCGTTGGTGAACTCACCGATCTGGAACCAGGCAATGGTGTTCAGCACCTGATGCAGGCCGGTTGGGATCAGCAGACGGTTAACGAAACCGAAGATACCGGCGCCCAGCGCGCCTTCCGCCACAATCCACTCACCACCGGCGTGAATGGCGTTCTGCACCGGAGGCCAGACGTAACCAAACACCGCAGAGAGCACCAGACAGAAGAAGCCGGTGGCAATCGGTACAAAGCGCTTGCCGCCGAAGAAGCTCAGGAAGTCAGGCAGCTTGATATCCGACCAGCGGTTGTAGGTCATACCGGCGATCAGACCGGTGATGATCCCCGCCAGCACGCCCATGTTGATTGCCGGGTTAATGGTTACCATCGCCTTGGTCAGAATAAAGTAGCCCACCGCACCGGCGAGTGCCGCGGCACCGGCGTTGTCTTTCGACCAGGTCGACGCCACCCCGATTGCGAAGATCAGCGCGAGGTTATCAAAAATCGCCCCGCCCGCCTGGGCAATAAACGCCATGTTAAGCAAGTCGGGCTGACCGAAGCGCAGCATCAGCGCCGCGACCGGCAGTACGGCTATTGGTAGCTGCAATGAGCGCCCTAAGCGTTGAAAGAACCCTAAAATATTCACCCTGCTACCCCCTTGATGAGCCGTTCAGGCGTCAGATGTACCGTTTTTTATTGGCTATTCGTCGTCATTATGACATCAAACACCGTATGACGAAGTGTAAAAAAAAATTAATTCGCTCCGCAAATTATATGCACTATATTGTGACTAAAATCACCAAAAATAATCATAAACAGCGCTTTTATCTGGTCAGTGAAGCCAACTTATTTTATGATTAAAAAAATCTAAACGTGAAAATGCCTCTTTTACCGGCCGCCCTCCCAGGCAGCGCGGGCTTAGGCTAAGCTGGACAAAGCTTCGTTTACCCTGTTTTCAATTACGCTTATTACGAGGTTCCTCATGAGACTGATTCCCCTGGCAACGTCATCACAGACCGGTAAGTGGGCGGCGCGCCATATCGTTAGCCGGATCAACGCCTTCAACCCGACCGCCGACCGCCCGTTTGTCCTGGGCCTGCCGACCGGCGGTACTCCGCTGGAAGCCTACAAGCACCTGATTGAGATGCACAAAGCGGGCCAGGTTAGTTTTAAACATGTGGTAACCTTCAACATGGACGAATACGTCGGCCTGCCAAAGGAACACCCGGAGAGTTACCACAGCTTTATGTACCGGAACTTTTTCGATCATGTTGATATTTCAACTGAAAACATCAACCTCCTCAATGGCAATGCCGCGGATATTGACGCAGAATGCCGCCAGTATGAGGAGAAAATCCGCGCTTACGGTAAAATCAACCTGTTTATGGGCGGCGTCGGCAACGACGGACATATCGCCTTCAACGAACCGGCCTCTTCACTGGCTTCACGCACGCGCATCAAAACGCTGACCCAGGATACGCGTATCGCCAACTCACGCTTCTTCGGCGGCGATGTCGAGCAGGTGCCGAAATATGCGCTGACCGTTGGCGTCGGTACGTTACTGGATGCGGAAGAGGTGATGATTCTGGTGACCGGCCATGTGAAGGCGCAGGCGCTGCAGGCCGCCGTTGAGGGTAACGTCAACCATATGTGGACCATCAGCTGCCTGCAGCTGCATCCTAAGGCCGTGGTGGTGTGTGATGAACCCGCCACCATGGAATTAAAAGTCAAAACGGTTAAATATTTCCGCGAAATGGAAGCGGCCAATATTACCGACCTGTGAGAATCAGGGCGTAACGCCCGCTCACAGCGCGGACTGCGCCGGGCCACTACCGGCCCGGCGCAGTCGATTATGCTAAGCCAGGAGAACATCATGTACGCTTTAACCCACGGCCGCATTTATACCGGCCACGAAATTCTCGACAACCACGCGGTAGTGATCGCTGACGGCCTGATTGAACGCGTCTGCGCCGTGGATGCCCTGCCCGAGGGAGTCGAAACCCGTGACGTTGGCGGCGCGCTGATTGCGCCGGGTTTCATCGATCTGCAGCTGAACGGCTGCGGTGGCGTACAGTTTAATGATGACCTGGCGGCTATCAGCGTTGAAACACTGAACATTATGCAGCGGGCCAATGAAAAATCCGGCTGCACCAGCTTTCTGCCGACCCTGATTACCAGCAGCGATGAGCTGATGATCCGCGCCGTTGAAGTGATGCGGGCGTATCTGGCGCAGAATCACGGCCAGGCGCTGGGCCTGCATCTTGAGGGGCCGTGGTTAAACCCGCTGAAAAAGGGCACCCACGATCCGGCGCTGATCCGCGCCCCCTCCCCGCAGCTGGTGGATTTCCTCTGCGATAACGCGGATGTGATTAGCAAAATTACCCTGGCACCGGAGAAGGTGGCACCGGCAGTGATCCGCCGCCTGCGTGACGCCGGCATCGTAATCTCCGCCGGGCACTCGCACGCCACCTGTGACGAGGCGCGAGAAGGTATTCGCGCCGGGGTGAGCTTTGCTACCCATCTGTATAACGCCATGCCCGCCACCACCGGCCGGGAGCCGGGGCTGATCGGCGCGCTGTTCGACTCACCTGATGTCTGGTGCGGCATTATTGCCGACGGCCTGCACGTCAATTATGCCAACATCCGCAACGCCAAACGCATCAAAGGCGACAAGCTGGTGCTGGTGACCGATGCCACCGCGCCGGCGGGTGCCTGTATTGATCGGTTCATTTTTGCCGGTAAAACAATATACTATCGCGACGGGTTGTGCGTGGATGAAAATGGCACGCTGAGCGGGTCGGCCTTAACTATGATTGAAGCCGTGGCGAACAGCGTTGAACACGTCGGCATCTCACTGGATGAGTCGCTGCGTATGGCGTCACTCTACCCGGCCCGGGCAATGGGGGTGGATGCACAGTTGGGTTCAATTGAGGCCGGAAAAGTGGCCAACCTGACCGTGTTCACCCGCGATTATAAAATCACCCGTACCATCGTGAATGGTCACGAGGTCTATAGCGAGTAGAGCGTTAATGAGCACTGGCGGCCTGGCACAGATAGGAAATGTTGACCTTGTTAAACAATTAAACAGTGCGGCCGTCTATCGGCTTATCGATCAGCAGGGGCCAATCTCACGGATTCAGATTGCCGAAATCAGCCAGCTCGCGCCCGCCAGCGTCACCAAAATCACCCGTCAGCTGATCGAGCGCGGGCTGATTAAAGAGGTGGATCAGCAGGCCTCCACCGGCGGTCGCCGCGCCATCTCCATCGTCACCGAACCGCGCGGCTTTAACACCATCGGCGTGCGCCTCGGCCGTAACGACGCCACCCTGACCCTGTTTGACCTCAGCGGTAAGAGCCTGGCAGAGGCGCACCACCCGCTGCCGCAGCGCACCCAGGAGACGCTGGAAAACGCCCTGTTTACCGCCATCGCCGACTTCTGCGAGCAGCATCAGCGCAAGCTGCGCGAGCTGATCGCCATCTCCGTCACCCTGCCCGGCCTCGTCGACCCGAACAACGGCATCATTCGCTATATGCCGCACATCAACGTCGGCCCGTGGCCGCTGGTGGCCAGCCTGGAAAAACGCTTTAACGTCACCAGCTTTGTCGGCCACGATATTCGCAGCCTGGCGCTGGCAGAGCACTATTTTGGCGCATCCCGCGATTGCGCCGACTCCATCCTGGTGCGCGTGCATCGCGGAACGGGTGCCGGCATTATTGCCAACGGCCATATTTTTCTCGGCAGCAACGGTAACGTTGGCGAACTGGGACATATCCAGGTTGACCCGCTGGGCGAACGCTGTCACTGCGGTAACTTCGGCTGTCTGGAGACCATCGCCGCTAACGGCGCGATTGAAAATCGCGTGCGCCACCTCCTGACCCAGGGCTATCCCAGCAGCCTGACGCTGGATGACTGCCAGATCCAGCCGATCTGTCGGGCAGCCAGCCAGGGTGACGCGCTGGCCACCGAAGTGATCGAGCACGTCGGCCGTCACCTCGGCAAAGCTATCGCCATCGCCATTAACCTTTTTAACCCGCAGAAGGTGGTGGTAGCCGGTGAAATAACCGAAGCGCAGAAGGTGCTGCTGCCGGCGATCGAAGGCTGCATCAATACCCAGGCGCTGAAAGACTTCCGCAAAAATCTGCCGATCGTCCGATCCGAGATCGACCACCGTTCGGCCATTGGCGCATTTGCGCTGGTCAAGCGAGCGATGCTCAACGGCATTCTGCTGCAGCGCCTGCTGGAGGCGGAACCGCGTTAATCCCGCGTTAGCCCCTCATGGCCTTTAGAATGCCCGCCCCTTGCGGGCATTTTTTATCGCCGGGTGGTCGGTTTTTGTCCCGTTTTATTGATTTATTAGTGAATCAACAATAAAAACCCTATAAAAATATCAATTCATCAATAAATCCACCGCACCAGCCTGCAATTTCCCAGCTAAACCTTAAATCACTTGCATCCCCTGCTCTGTTAGCGCATTTTCTTATACATCAGGCGATACACGTCGCTGCAAACCAATAATGTTTACAACATCACCACCGCAAGGTATGTCGTTAGGGAGCTGTATATGTGTTCTATTTTTGGTGTACTGGATCTGAAAACTGACCCCACTGAACTGCGTAAGAAAGCGCTGGAGCTTTCCCGTCTGATGCGCCACCGTGGCCCGGACTGGTCCGGCGTCTACGCCGATGACCACGCGATCCTCGCCCACGAGCGTCTGTCGATCGTCGACGTCAACAACGGTGCACAGCCGCTGTACAACGCAGCCCGTACCCATGTCCTGGCGGTAAACGGTGAGATCTACAACCATCAGGCGCTGCGTGCAGAGCTGAGCGATCGTTATGAGTTCCAGACCGACTCTGACTGTGAAGTGATCCTGGCGCTGTACCAGGAAAAAGGCGTCGACTTCCTGGACGAGCTGCAGGGCATGTTCGCCTTTATCCTGTATGACACCGAAAAGCAGACGTACCTGATTGGCCGCGACCATATCGGTATTATCCCGCTGTACACCGGTAACGACGAGCACGGCAACCTGTTTGTCGCCTCTGAAATGAAAGCGCTGGTGCCGGTTTGCCGTACCATTAAAGAGTTCCCGGCGGGCAGCTACCTTTCCAGCACCGACGGCGAAATCCGCCAGTACTGGCAGCGTGACTGGTTTGACTATGCGGCGGTAGAGAACAACACCACCGATGCAGCAGGCCTGAAAGCCGCGCTGGAAGAGTCGGTAAAAAGCCACCTGATGTCAGACGTGCCTTACGGCGTGCTGCTGTCCGGCGGTCTCGACTCTTCGATCATCTCCGCCATCACTAAAAAGTATGCGGCGAAGCGCGTGGAAGACCATGACAAGAGCGAGGCCTGGTGGCCACAGCTGCACTCCTTCGCGGTGGGCCTGGAAGGTTCCCCGGACCTTAAAGCGGCAAAAGCCGTGGCAGAGCACTTGGGCACCGTGCACCATGAAATTCACTTCACCGTGCAGGAAGGCCTCGATGCGATCCGCGATGTGATCTACCACATCGAAACCTATGATGTGACCACCATCCGTGCGTCAACGCCGATGTACCTGATGTCCCGCAAGATTAAGGCGATGGGCATCAAGATGGTGCTGTCCGGTGAGGGTGCCGATGAAGTGTTCGGTGGCTACCTGTACTTCCATAAAGCGCCGAACGCCCGTGAATTCCACGAGGAGAACGTGCGTAAGCTGCAGGCGCTGCATATGTTCGACTGCGCCCGTGCCAACAAGGCGATGTCTGCCTGGGGCGTGGAAGCCCGCGTACCCTTCCTGGACAAGAAGTTCCTCGACGTGGCGATGCGCATCAACCCGGCTGACAAACTGTGCGGCAGCAACGGCAAGATGGAAAAACACATCCTGCGCGAGTGCTTCGAATCCTACCTGCCGGCCAGCGTCGCCTGGCGTCAGAAAGAGCAGTTCTCTGACGGCGTAGGCTACAGCTGGATCGATACCCTGAAAGAAGTGGCCGCGGCGCAGGTCAGCGACCAGCAGTTGCAGACCGCCCACTTCCGTTTCGCGTACAACACGCCAACCTCAAAAGAGGGCTACCTGTACCGTGAAATCTTCGAAGAACTGTTCCCGGTGCCAAGCGCGGCCGAGTGCGTGCCTGGCGGCCCGTCAGTTGCCTGTTCTTCGGCGAAAGCGATAGAGTGGGATGAAGCGTTCAGGAACATGGACGACCCGTCTGGCCGCGCCGTCGGCGTACACCAGTCAGCTTATTAATCAAGATGATGTTGTACTAACCAACGGGCCTGACGGCCCGTTTTTTTTTGCGTTTGCTTATGATACCCGCTGTTTTCGCCGATTAAATCGCCAGACTGGTTACAGGCCAGCCAAACAACACGTTTATGACAAAAAACGGCAAAAAAGGTGTTGACGCTTTTGGGCCAACTCCGCATAATGCGCCCCGCAACGCCGATGAAGGTTACGCAAAAAAAGAAGGCTACTTAGCTCAGCTGGTTAGAGCACAGCACTCATAATGCTGGGGTCACAGGTTCGATTCCCGTAGTAGCCACCAAATTTATTGGGGTGTCGCCAAGCGGTAAGGCACTGGTTTCTGATACCAGCATTCCGGGGTTCGAATCCCTGCACCCCAGCCAATCAGTAAAGAAGCCCGCTTACGCGGGCTTTTTTGCGTCTGGCGTTTGTATAGCCTCTGGCTCATCCGCACCTCCTGCCCAGATCTGCCAGCTACCGTTCCGACATTCTGCACTGCCCACTGAATCCTTCCTGCCGGGGATCCTCTGCCGCTGCAGCACAAAAAAACCGGCTTGCGCCGGCTTATGCACGATCAGGAGCCTGTAGCGACCTGCAGCGGAACGCCACAAGCCTCTGCCGGGCGCTACAGGCCCAGCGCGTAACGCAGCGCCTGACGTTTCAGCACGCCAGAGTTCTCGGCGGCCAGCAGCCCAAGGTTGCGCAGCACCTTTAACGGCCCGGCCGGGGTGCTGAAGGCAAAGTAGAACAGATCCATGCCGCTCTGCATCAGCTGGTTGTCCAGCCGCCGTTTGCGCTGGTAACGCTGCAGCACCGCTTCGGACGCCCAGTCCTCCGCCCGCGAGCGTGAGTCACATAACACCCCAGTCAGCGCATCCACGTCGCGGTAACCGAGGTTAACCCCCTGCCCGGCCAGCGGGTTGATGGTATGCGCCGCATCGCCAACCAGCGCCAGCCCCGGCAGCACATAGCGTGAGGCGTGGCGACGCACCAGCGGGAAGGCCCCGCGGCCTGCCACCTCCACCGGCCCGAGGCGCGGCGGGAAGTGCGCCTGAATCTCTTTTTGCAGCTGTGCCAGCGGCATCGCCTGCAGCTGGCGGATACGCGCCGGGCTGTCGTACCACACCAGCGACGCCCAGCGGTCAAACAGCGGCAGGAAGGCGCGCGGCCCCTGCGGGGTAAACTGCTGCCAGGTGGTATCACCGGCGTCCTGCTCGCCGCGTACGCTGATCAGCATGCAGGACTGAGCATAGTTCCAGCCGTGCACGCCAATCCCCGCCAGCTGCCGCACCTGTGAATTGGCCCCGTCGGCCCCCACCACCAGCCGCGCGTCCAGCGCCTCACCATCCGCCAGCGTTAAGCGCCAGCCGCCGTTAACCGGCTGCAGATCCTGCAGCTGCGCCGGGCACAGCAGTTGCACCGGCTGCTGCTGCAGGCGCTGCCACAGGGCGCGCTGCAGCACGCTGTTCTCGACCATATAGCCCAGCTCAGGCAGCCCCAGCGAGGCAGCATCAAACGCCACTTTTGCGCTCTGCCACTCCCAGGTCTCCAGCTGACGGTAGGGAACCGTGCGCATGGCCAGCACGTCCGGCCAGACGCCGAGCTGCCTGAGCAGCGCCACCGACGCCGCGCCAATGGCGGAAATGCGCACGTCCGGGTTGCTGGCGGCGTCAAACGCGGTGGGTTCACGCTGTTCCAGCACCGCCACGCTAAAGCCCTGTTGCGCCAGCCCGCTGGCCAGCGCCGCGCCGACCATGCCACCACCGACGATGGCAACGTCCACCTTATGCTTATTCTCTGTCATTGTTTTTCCTTCAACCGGGAGCATCCGCCGTGCGGTACCTCTACACTTTGCAGGGGTAATTCTGTTATCCTGACCAACCTTAGGGGATATCCCTTAATTGTACCGGAAATTCCTTCACATACGGCATACCGTACGGCGGTTTTGCCTGGCTGTGAACGTATCCTACGCGCCCGGCCTCTCTTTCTGCATGACATATGGCAAGTCGATGACAAAAAAACTGCATATCAAAACCTGGGGCTGTCAGATGAATGAGTATGACTCATCCAAAATGGCTGACCTGTTAAACAGCACCCACGGTTACACCCTGACCGACGAGGCGGAAGACGCCGACGTGCTGCTGCTTAACACCTGTTCTATTCGCGAAAAGGCCCAGGAAAAAGTTTTTGCGCTGCTTGGCCGCTGGCGCAAGCTGAAAGAAGCGCGCCCCGACCTGATTATCGGCGTCGGCGGCTGCGTGGCCTCGCAGGAGGGTGACAAGCTGCGCCAGCGCGCCAGCTGCGTGGATATCGTCTTTGGCCCGCAAACGCTGCACCGCCTGCCGGAGATGATCAACCGCGTACGCGGCAGCAACAGCCCGGTAGTCGACGTCAGTTTTCCGGAGATCGAGAAGTTTGATCGCCTGCCGGAGCCGCGCGCCGATGGCCCGAGCGCCTTCGTGTCGATCATGGAAGGCTGTAACAAATACTGCACCTTCTGCGTGGTGCCCTACACCCGTGGCGAAGAGGTCAGCCGCCCGTCGGACGACGTTTTATTTGAAATTGCGCAGCTGGCGGCGCAGGGCGTGCGTGAAGTCAATCTGCTCGGGCAGAACGTAAATGCGTACCGCGGTGCCACCTTCGACGGCGGCATCTGCTCGTTTGCCGAACTGCTGCGGCTGGTGGCGGCGATCGACGGCATCGACCGCATTCGCTTCACCACCAGCCACCCGATCGAGTTCAGCGACGATATCATCGCGGTCTATGGCGATACGCCGGAGCTGGTCAGCTTCCTGCACCTGCCGCTGCAGAGCGGCGCGGACCGCATTCTGACGCTGATGAAACGCGCCCACACCGCGCTGGAGTATAAGGCCATCATCCGCAAACTGCGGGCGGTCCGCCCGGATATTCAGATCAGTTCGGACTTTATTATCGGCTTCCCGGGCGAGACCCAGGCCGATTTCGAGCAGACCATGAAGCTGGTCGGCGAGATCAACTTCGATACCAGCTACAGCTTTATCTACTCATCCCGCCCCGGCACCCCAGCGGCCGACCTGCCGGACGACGTCTCTGACGACGAGAAGAAGCAGCGCCTGTATATCCTGCAGGACCGCCTCAATCAGCAGGTGCTGGCCTGGAACCGACGGATGCTCGGCAGCGTGCAGCGAATTCTGGTCGAGGGCATCTCGCGTAAAAACGTGATGGAGCTTTCCGGTCGCACCGAGAATAACCGCGTGGTCAACTTTGAAGGCAGCCCGGAGCACATCGGTAAGTTTGTCGACGTGGAGATTGTCGACGTATACGCCAACTCGCTGCGCGGCATCTTCCTGCGCGGTGAGGAACAGATGGGGCTGCGGCTTAGCGAAACGCCGGCCGCGGTGATTGCCCGTACACGTAAGGAAAACGAGCTCGGCGTGGGCCTTCACCAGCCCTGAGCCCCGCCTTTTGCGGCAAGCCTCGCAGTTTGCCGCGAGTTTTCATCGGGTTGCGCTTGCTTTCTGAACACTCTGCCCAAATATCCCGGTTGAGGCTTGCACCTTCGCGCCGTGCCATAAATAATTCACTATGACAGTGGCGTGCAGCGGGTAAGCTGCCCTCAATTTCTCAACCCGGCCCTGAGTGACCCAAAGGATTAGTTTGAATATTGAAACACGTGAAATTAGCGTAGAACCGTTTGATAACACCCGGCTGCTCAGCCTGTGTGGCCCCTTTGATGACAATATCAAGCAGCTGGAGCGCCGGCTGGGGATTGAAATTGTCCGTCGTGATAACGCCTTCAAACTGACCGGCCGTGCCCTCTGCGTGCATGCAGCCGTCGATATTCTGCGCGATCTCTACGTGGATACCGCCCCGGTGCGCGGCCATATCCCGGATATCGACCCGGAGCAAATCCACCTGGCGATCAAAGAGAGCGGCGTGCTGGAACAGACCGCCGACAGCGTGCCGGAGTTCGGCAAGGCGATCCATATCAAGACCAAACGCGGAGTGATTAAACCGCGCACGCCTAACCAGGCGCAGTACGTGGCCAATATTCTCGACCACGACATCACCTTCGGCATCGGCCCGGCCGGTACCGGTAAAACCTACCTGGCGGTGGCGGCGGCGGTCGACGCGCTGGAGCGCCAGGAGATCCGCCGCATCCTGCTGACCCGCCCGGCCGTTGAGGCAGGTGAAAAGCTCGGCTTTCTGCCCGGCGACCTCAGTCAGAAGGTCGATCCTTACCTGCGCCCGCTGTATGACGCGCTGTTTGAGATGCTCGGCTTTGAACGCGTTGAGAAGCTGATCGAACGTAACGTGATCGAAGTCGCCCCGCTGGCCTATATGCGCGGCCGCACGCTGAACGACGCCTTTATCATCCTCGATGAGAGCCAGAACACCACCATCGAACAGATGAAGATGTTCCTGACCCGCATCGGCTTTAACTCCAAAGCGGTGATCACCGGTGACGTCACCCAGATTGACCTGCCGCGCAACCTGAAGTCCGGTCTGCGCCACGCGATTGAGGTGCTCTCCGGGGTGCCTGAACTGAGTTTTAATTTCTTCCACAGTGAAGATGTGGTGCGCCACCCGGTGGTGGCACGCATTGTGGTCGCCTATGAAGCCTGGGAAGCCGCCGATCAGAAACGGCGCGATGCTCAGGCCGAAGAACGTAAACGTGAAGCGCTGGCACTGCAACAGGCTTCACAGGAGAGCAAATGAGTTCTGTTATTCTTGATCTGCAAATTGCCTGCGCCAGCGAGCAGGGCCTGCCGGCGGAAGCCGATTTTCAACGCTGGCTGGAGGCGGTGCTGCCGCAGTTTCAACCGGAGAGCGAAGTCACCGTACGTCTGGTCGATGAAGCAGAGAGCCGCGAGCTCAATCACACCTACCGCGCTAAAGATAAGCCGACCAACGTGCTGTCGTTCCCGTTCGAGGCGCCGCCGGGTATTGAGCTGCCGCTGCTGGGCGACCTGATCATCTGCCGTCAGGTGGTGGAGCAGGAAGCCGCCGATCAGGAAAAAGCGCTGGAGGCCCACTGGGCGCACATGGTGATCCACGGCAGCCTGCACCTGCTGGGTTATGATCATATTGAAGATGACGAAGCCGAAGAGATGGAATCGCTGGAGACCGAGATAATGCTTGCTCTTGGCTATGCCGATCCGTACATTTCGGAGAAAGAATAAGTAGCGGCACGCTACTCCCCCGGGCGAGGCCTCTGCCGCACCCGGGCCTGTGCCATCCGCCTGCCCCGCCGGGGCAGCCGATTTCTTAAGAGAGAGAAAAACTCAAAAACGCCATGAGCGATGACCATTCACAGAACAACGACAGTCCCGCCAGTAAAAAGGGCTTCTTTTCACTGATCCTCAACCAGCTGTTCCACGGCGAACCGAAAAACCGTGATGACCTGCTGGAGCTGATTCGCGATTCCGAGCAGAACGAGCTGATCGACCCCGATACCCGCGACATGCTGGAGGGGGTGATGGATATCGCCGGCCAGCGCGTACGCGATATCATGATCCCGCGTTCGCAGATGATCACGCTGCGGCGTAACCAGACGCTGGAAGAGTGCCTGGCGGTGATTATCGACTCCGCCCACTCCCGCTTCCCGGTGATCAGCGAGGACAAAGACCACGTTGAAGGCATCCTGATGGCCAAAGACCTGCTGCCGTTTATGAGCAGCAGTTCTGAACCGTTCAGTATTGAGAAAGTGCTCCGCCCGGCCGTAGTGGTGCCTGAAAGCAAGCGCGTTGACCGCATGCTGAAAGAGTTCCGCTCACAGCGTTACCACATGGCGATCGTCATTGACGAGTTTGGCGGCGTCTCCGGCGTGGTGACCATTGAAGATATTCTTGAACTGATCGTTGGCGAAATTGAAGATGAATACGACGACCAGGAAGAGAGTGATATCCGTCAGCTTAGCCGTCACGCCTACACCCTGCGTGCCCTGACGCCGATCGAAGATTTCAACGAGGCGTTCGGCACCCACTTCAGCGATGAAGAGGTCGACACCATTGGCGGCCTGGTGATGCAGGGCTTCGGCCATCTGCCGGCGCGCGGTGAAAGCATTACCATTGACGGCTACCAGTTTAAAATTGCGATGGCCGACAGCCGCCGCATCATTCAGATTCACGTCAGGATCCCGGACAACTCGCCGCAACCCACTCTGGAAGAGTAATCACCGTATGGCAATTGCCTCCTTACTTCAGCGCCAGCGGGTTCGCCTGCTGCTGGCGCTTTTAACGGGTGCCGCTGGCACCCTCTCTTTTTCACCTTATGATTTCTGGCCCGCGGCGCTGGTTTCGCTGCTCGGGCTGCAGGCGCTGACGCTGCACCGCACCACCCGTCAGGCCTGCGCCATCGGTTTTGCCTGGGGCTTTGGCCTGTTCGGCAGCGGCATTAACTGGGTCTACGTCAGCATCGCCACTTTTGGCGGCATGCCGGGACCGGTGAATATCTTCCTGGTGGTGCTGCTGGCCGCTTACCTGTCGCTCTACCCAATGCTGTTTACCGCACTGCTCAACCGCCTGCTGCCGCGCGCCTCGCTGCTGCGCCTGGCCGTGGCGGCACCGGTGCTGTGGCAAATCACCGAGTTCCTGCGCGGCTGGATCCTGACCGGTTTCCCGTGGCTGCAGTTTGGTTACAGCCAGATTAACGGCCCGCTAAAAGGGCTGGCTCCGCTGGTCGGCGTAGAGGGGATCACCCTGCTGCTGATGGTGATTGCCGGGCTGGCGGTTTACGCCGCGATCCACCGCCGTGCGGCGGCTGCCGTCGCCGCGCTGGCGCTGCTGGCGCTGCCCTGGCCGCTGCGGCTGGTAAACTGGTTTACGCCGCTGCCGGAACGGGCGGTGGAGGTTGCGCTGGTGCAGGGCAATATCGCCCAGTCGCTGAAGTGGGACCCGAACCATCTGGTCACCACCCTGAACACCTACGCCACGCTCAGCCGCCCGTACCTGGGCAAAGCACCAATCATTATCTGGCCGGAATCCGCCATCCCGGATCTGGAGACCAATCAGCAGCCGTTCCTGAAGACGGTGGATGCGCAGCTGCGCGCCGCCGGCAGCAGCCTGATCACCGGCATCGTCGATTCGCGGCTGGAAGCGAACCGCTACCACGACTACAACTCGATTATCGTGCTCGGTGGCCCGCAGCCGTATAACTACTTCAGCGGCAACCGTTACCAGAAGAACCATCTGGTGCCGTTTGGCGAGTTCGTACCGCTGGAGTCGCTGCTGCGCCCGCTGGCGCCGTTCTTCGACCTGCCGATGTCCTCGTTCAGCCGCGGCAGCTACGTGCAGCCACAGCTGCAGGTGGCCGGTTACAACCTGACCGCCGCGATCTGTTACGAGATCGTGCTCGGTCAGCAGGTGCGCGATAACTTCCGCCCGGACACCAACTTCCTGCTGACCATCTCGAACGATGCCTGGTTCGGCCACTCGATCGGCCCGTGGCAGCACCTGCAGATGGCGCAGATGCGCGCACTGGAGCTGGGCCGCCCGCTGCTGCGCAGCACCAATAACGGCGTAACGGCGGTGGTCGACGCCAGTGGCAACATTGCGCAGACCATCCCGCAGTTTGAAGCCGGCGTGCTGGCGGCTAAGGTCACCCCCACCAGCGGGCTGACGCCGTATGCCCGTATCGGCAACGGGGGAGTCTGGTTGCTGTCGCTGCTGCTGGCCGCCGCCGGATCGCTGATGGCGTGGCGCTCGCGCCGCCGGATGTAATCTGTATCCGCTGCATCGCCGGGGGCAAGGGATTGTCCGCCGGCTGTTTTGCTGATTGCCGAAATACGCGCGCGATCTCCTGCTCATAAACGCCGCACGACGGCCACCTCTCTTCTCACGACAGACGTC